>NZ_JBEXPH010000112.1:0-28368 GCF_040611955.1 Streptomyces sp. NPDC006510
CCCGTCCGCAGGAGCAGCGGCCGGCCGCGGCCCGCGCTCCCGGCGCGACGGCCCAGCCCCACAGTCCCGTGTACTCGGCCACTGCCGTGCACCTGGCCGCACGGCTGCGGCGCCGTGAGCCGGTGCGCATCTCGCGGATGCCGCCGATCGTGAAGCCCATGCCCCCTCCAACGGGTCCGACTGGCCGGTGGTTACGACGCGGGGGCTTGAGTAGTGACGCTCCGTCGTCGCCGTCGATCCGGGGTGCGCCGGTGACATTCGGGGTCGTGCGGCATCGCTCGCGCGCCCCGTTCCGCACCACCGCGCCCCCTGCTGATCGCCGTGTGTCAAGTGAATCGCGCCCGACGGGGGTGGCGTTCATTCGAAGGGGTGGCGAATGGTGGCGTTTCTGTAATCGCCCTCGCCCGGGGGGTGATCGTAGGATTACCGTCGGTACACGAACCATGGAAGTATGTGCGCCCATGGGTATGCCGGAGGCAACCCGATTTCAACTTCGGCGGTGCGCGACCTCCGCATGGGCGGCATTGGCTCAGGGCATTCTGGTAATGGTTCGCGCGACAGGTATTCAGCGGGATGGGGGCGTTCCAGTGAGTGGCAGCGGCGCAGGCGATTCGAATGCCGGTAAGCGCCCCAACGGGCAATTGAGCTCATGGTTCGTGCGGAGCGGCTGGTCGAAGGGCGAGCTCGCGCGCCAGGTGAACCGCCGGGCGCGCCAGATGGGCGCCCACCACATCAGCACCGACACCTCCCGGGTGCGGCGCTGGCTCGACGGCGAGCAGCCGCGCGAGCCGATCCCGCGCATCCTCTCCGAGCTCTTCTCGGAGCGCTTCGGTTCCGTCGTCGCCATCGAGGACCTCGGGCTGCGCTCCGCGCACCAGTCGCCGTCCGTGTCCGGTGTCGACCTGCCCTGGGCGGGCCCGCAGACCGTCGCACTGCTCAGCGAGTTCTCCCGCAGCGACCTCATGCTCGCCCGCCGCGGATTCCTCGGCTCCTCGCTCGCCCTGGCCGCCGGCCCCGCTCTCATCGAGCCCATGCAGCGCTGGCTGGTGCCCGTCGCCACCGCCGGCTCCGCGGAACCGGAACCGGAGGCCGCGGCCCGCCGTCCCTCCCGGCTCTCCGGCCCCGAGCTCGATCTGCTGGAGTCCACCACCGCGATGTTCCGTCAGTGGGACGCGCAGTGCGGCGGCGGACTGCGCCGCAAGGCCGTCGTCGGACAGCTCCACGAGGTCACCGACCTGCTCCAGGAGCCGCAGCCGGCGGCCACCGCCAAGCGGCTCTTCCGGTGCGCCGCCGAACTGGCCGAGCTGGCCGGCTGGATGAGCTACGACGTCGGCCTCCAGCCCACCGCCCAGAAGTACTTCGTCCTCGCGCTGCACGCCTCCAAGGAGGCCGGGGACAAGCCGCTCGGCTCGTACATCCTGTCCAGCATGAGCCGCCAGATGATCCACCTCGGACGGCCCGACGACGCCCTCGAACTGATCCACCTCGCGCAGTACGGCAGCCGGGACTGCGCCACCCCGCGCACCCAGGCCATGCTGTATGCGATGGAGGCCCGCGCGTACGCCAACATGGGCCAGCCCAGCAAGTGCAAACGAGCCGTCCGGATGGCCGAGGACACCTTCCTCGACGTGGGGATCGACGGCGAGCCCGAGCCCGACTGGATCCGCTTCTTCTCCGAGGCCGAGCTCAACGGCGAGAACTCCCACTCCTACCGCGACCTCGCCTATGTGGCGGGCCGCAGCCCCACGTACGCCACGCTCGCCGAGCCGCTGATGGAGAAGGCCGTCCGGCTCTTCGGCGAGGACGACGAGCACCAGCGCTCGTATGCGCTCAACCTGATCGGTCTCGCCACCGTCCACCTTCTCAAGCGCGAGCCCGAACAATCGACGGTGCTGGCCGAGCAGGCCCTGCACGTCGCCAGGAAGATCCGCTCCGAGCGGGTCAACACCCGGCTCCGCAAGACCGTCGACACCGCCGCCAGGGAATTCGGGGACGTTCCCGATGTCGCCAGGCTCACCGATCTCCTCACCGAGCAGTTGCCGGAGACCGCCGAAGCGGTCTGAGCAGCACCCCAGGCCCCGGCCACGGCGACCACCCCGCACAGACCGACTTCGGCTCCCCCAATTGCCAGGTCAGCGGGTGGTCGGCGTGGCCGGTTCGCATTGCCGTGCCCGTACGGAAGAGTCGTAACCGCACCGTATGCGGCCACGGCCGCGGGGCAGGCCCGGCGCCGGTCGCGCCACCGCCGGTTCATGGCGACGTAACACACCGGACCTCTTCGTCACCGCGGTGAAACACCGTGCGGCACCGGCGGAAACCGCACTGGGTGAATCTCGACCCCATAACCGGCCCGCACCTTTCCCCAGTGGTCCCGCACGTGGTGCCGCTCCCATCGCCCGCACGTGGCCGCACCGACGACGAGGAGACGCCGATGCCCCCAGGCATCACGACGCTTGCCGCAGACACCCCGACCCTGTCTGCCGCCAACACCGGGTTCATGCTCATCTGCTCCGCCCTGGTGATGCTCATGACCCCGGCCCTGGCCTTCTTCTACGGAGGCATGGTCCGCGTCAAGAGCACCCTCAACATGCTGATGATGAGCTTCATCAGCCTCGGGATCGTCACGATCCTGTGGGTGCTCTACGGGTTCAGCCTCGCCTTCGGCACCGACCTCGGCTCCGTCGTCGGCTGGAGTTCGGACTACCTCGGATTCAGCGGGATCGGCGTCACCCAGCTCTGGGACGGCTACACCATCCCGGTCTATGTCTTCGCCGTCTTCCAGCTGATGTTCGCCGTGATCACCCCGGCACTGATCAGCGGCGCCCTCGCCGACCGGGTCAAATTCACCTCCTGGGCCCTGTTCATCGCGCTCTGGGTCACCGTCGTCTACTTCCCCGTCGCCCACTGGGTCTGGGGCGCGGGCGGCTGGCTGTACGAGATGGGGGTCATCGACTTCGCGGGCGGTACCGCCGTCCACATCAACGCCGGTGCGGCGGCGCTCGGCGTGATCCTCGTCATCGGCAAGCGCGTCGGCTTCAAGAAGGACCCGATGCGGCCGCACAGCCTGCCGCTCGTCATGCTCGGCGCCGGTCTGCTCTGGTTCGGCTGGTTCGGCTTCAACGCCGGCTCGTGGCTCGGCAACGACGACGGCGTCGGCGCGGTGATGTTCGTCAACACCCAGGTCGCCACCGCCGCCGCGATGCTCGCATGGCTCGGCTACGAGAAGCTCCGCCACGGCTCGTTCACCACCCTCGGCGCGGCCTCCGGCGCGGTCGCCGGCCTCGTCGCCATCACCCCGTCCGGTGGCGCGGTCAGCCCGCTCGGCGCCATCGCGGTCGGCGCGATCGCCGGGGTGCTCTGCGCCATGGCCGTCGGCCTGAAGTACCGGTTCGGCTACGACGACTCCCTGGACGTGGTCGGCGTCCACCTCGTCGGCGGTATCGCCGGATCCCTCCTCGTCGGCCTCTTCGCCACCGGCGGCGTCCAGTCCGAGGCCAAGGGCCTCTTCTACGGCGGCGGCCTCGAACAGCTCGGCAAGCAGGCCGTCGGCGTCTTCGCCGTCCTCGCGTACTCTCTCGTCGTCTCCGCGGTCCTGGCCTTCCTGCTGGACCGGACGATCGGGATGCGGGTCACCGAGGACGACGAGATCTCCGGCATCGACCAGGTCGAACACGCCGAGACCGCGTACGACTTCAGCGGAGCGGGCGGCGGTGCGGCCCCGCGCACCACGAGCTCCGCCCCGGGCAGCACGGCAGCAGCGAAGACGAAGAAGGTGGACGCATGAAGCTCATCACCGCAGTCGTGAAGCCACACCGGCTGGACGAGATCAAGGAGGCCCTCCAGGCCTTCGGCGTCCAGGGCCTCACGGTCACGGAAGCCAGTGGATACGGACGTCAGCGCGGCCACACCGAGGTCTACCGGGGCGCCGAGTACACCGTCGACCTCGTACCCAAGATCCGGATCGAGGTGCTGGTCGAGGACGAGGACTCCGAACAGCTCATCGACCTGGTCGTGAAGGCCGCCCGCACCGGCAAGATCGGTGACGGCAAGGTCTGGAGCGTGCCGGTCGACACCGCGGTCCGGGTACGGACGGGCGAACGCGGCCCCGACGCACTCTGACCGACGCTCCCGGAACGAAAGGCAGCCAGGTGATGAGCACCGGAACCACCATCGAATCCGCAGACTCGGAACCCGGCGGCTACCCGGCGGCCCGGCTGCGCCTCCTCCAGGAGAAGGCGCGGCCCGGGCCGCCGCGCCGTACGGCCCTGGCATCGCTCACCGACGACTGGCTCACCGCGCTGTTCACCGCCGCAGCCGGACAGGCCGGCGTCCACGGCGCCGCCCTCGTCGCCGTCGGCGGCTACGGACGCGGCGAACTCTCCCCGCGCAGCGACCTCGATCTGCTGCTCCTGCACGACGGGAACGCCGACCCCGCGGCCGTCGCCGCCCTCGCCGACCGCGTCTGGTACCCCGTCTGGGACCTCGGCCTCGCCCTCGACCACTCCGTACGCACCCCCGCCGAAGCCCGCAGGACGGCCGGCGAGGACCTCAAGGTCCAGCTCGGACTGCTCGACGCCCGGCCCGTCGCCGGGGACCTCGGGCTCGTCGCCGCGATGCGCACCGCGATCCTCGCCGACTGGCGCAACCAGGCCCCCAAGCGCCTTCCCGCACTCCACGAACTCTGCCGCGAACGCGCCGAACGCCAGGGCGAGCTGCGGTTCCTCCTCGAACCCGATCTCAAGGAGGCCCGCGGCGGGCTGCGGGACGCCACCGCCCTGCGCGCCGTCGCCGCGTCCTGGGTCGCCGACGCCCCCCGCGACGGGCTCGCCGACGCCCGCCGCGTCCTTCTCGACGCCCGCGACGCCCTCCACCTCACCACCGGCCGCGCCACCGACCGCCTCGCCCTCCAGGAACAGGACCAGGTCGCCGCCGAGCTCTCCCTGCTCGACGCGGACACCCTGCTCCGCCAGGTCTACGAGGCCGCCCGCACCATTTCGTACGCCACCGACGTCACCTGGCGCGAGGTCAACCGGGTCCTGCGCGCCCGGTCCGTGCGCCCCCGGCTGCGCGCCATGCTGGGCGGCGGCAGGGCGGCCGCCCCGGAACGCACCCCGCTCGCCGAGGGTGTCGTCGAGGCCGACGGCGAAGTGGTCCTCGCCCGCACCGCCCGCCCCGAACGCGACCCCGTCCTCGTGCTGCGCGCCGCCGCCGCGGCCGCCCAGTCCGAGCTGCCGCTCTCCCGCCACGTCGTACGCCGGCTCGCCACCGCCGCCGGGCCGCTGCCGGTGCCCTGGCCCGCCGAGGCCCGTGAGGAACTCGTCACCCTTCTCGGCGCGGGCGAGGCCACCGTCCCCGTCTGGGAGGCGCTCGAAGCCGAAGGGCTGATCACCCGGCTGCTCCCGGACTGGGAACGCGTCCACTGCCGCCCCCAGCGCAACCCCGTCCACACCTGGACCGTCGACCGCCACCTCGTCGAAGCCGCGGTCCGCGCCTCCTCCCTCACCCGCCGCGTCCACCGCCCGGACCTGCTCCTGGTCGCCGCGCTCCTGCACGACATCGGCAAGGGCTGGCCCGGCGACCACTCCGTCGCCGGAGAGGTCATCGCCCGGGACATGGCCGCCCGGATCGGCTTCGACCAGCACGACGTGGGCGTCATCGCCACCCTCGTACGCCACCACCTGCTGCTCGTCGAGACCGCCACCCGACGCGACCTGGACGACCCGGCGACCGTCAGCGCCGTCGCCACCGCCGTCGGCACGGCCTCCACCCTGGAACTGCTGCACGCGCTCACCGAGGCCGACGCGCTCGCCACCGGTCCCGCCGCCTGGTCCGCCTGGCGCGCCTCCCTGGTCGCCGACCTCGTGGGACGCGTCGCCGCCGTGCTCGCCGGCCGGGCCCCGGAGGAACCGGAACCAGCCGCACCCGGCGCCGAACAGGAACGCCTCGCCGTCGAGGCCCTGCGCACCGGCGAACCCGTCCTCGCCCTGCGCGCCCAGGCCGAGGCCCGGAACGAGGAGGGCGAACCGGAACCCGTCGGCGTCGAACTCCAGATCGCCCTGCCCGACCGGCCGGGAGTGCTGCCCGCCGCGGCGGGCGTCCTGGCCCTGCACCGCCTCACCGTGCGCGCCGCAGACCTGCGCGCCGTGGAACTCCCCACCGAGCTGGGCGGCTCCGCGGACCTGCTGCTGCTCAGCTGGCGGGTCGCGGCCGAGTACGGCTCCCTGCCGCAGGCCACCCGGCTCCGCGCCGACCTCGTACGCGCCCTGGACGGCTCCCTGGACATCCGGGCCCGGCTCGCCGAACGGGAGGCCGCCTACCCGCGCCGCCGCGGGGTGAAGGCCCCGCCGCCCAGGGTGACCGTCGCGGCGGCCGGCTCCCGGCTGGCGACGGTGATCGAGGTGCGGGCCCAGGACGCCCCCGGACTCCTGCACCGGATCGGCCGGGCGCTGGAACAGAGCGAGGTACGGGTGCGCAGCGCGCATGTGTCGACACTGGGGGCGAACGCGGTGGACGCCTTCTACGTCACGGACACGGACGGGAAGCCGCTGCCCGGGGAACGGGCGGTCGCGGTGGCGAACGCGGTGGAGGCCGCGCTGCGGGCGTGAGGCGGGAGGCACGCGACGTGGACTGCGCCCGGGATTTCCCGGGCAGGGCTCATCGTTTCTTCCGGGCCGGATACCCTGGGGTACCGAATCCAGTTTGCCCCCGACCCTGAGGACCGACGAGCGCCGTGTTCGATACTCTCTCCGACCGCCTTGCCGCGACTTTCAAGAACCTCAGGGGCAAGGGCCGCTTGTCCGAGGCGGACATCGACGCCACGGCTCGCGAGATCCGTATCGCCCTGCTCGAAGCGGATGTCGCGCTGCCCGTCGTCCGCGCGTTCATCGCCAACGTCAAGGAGCGGGCGCGCGGCGCCGAGGTCTCCCAGGCGCTGAACCCGGCCCAGCAGGTCGTCAAGATCGTCAACGAGGAGCTCGTCGGGATCCTCGGCGGCGAGACCCGGCGGCTGCGGTTCGCCAAGAACCCGCCCACCGTGATCATGCTCGCCGGTCTCCAGGGTGCCGGTAAGACCACCCTCGCCGGAAAGCTCGGCCTCTGGCTCAAGGGCCAGGGCCACTCCCCGTTGCTCGTCGCCTGTGACCTCCAGCGCCCCAACGCCGTCAACCAGCTCAGCGTCGTCGCCGACCGCGCCGGTGTCGCGGTGTACGCGCCCGAGCCGGGCAACGGGGTCGGTGACCCGGTCCAGGTCGCCAAGGACTCGATCGAGCACGCCCGCACCAAGCAGTTCGACGTCGTGATCGTCGACACCGCGGGCCGCCTCGGCATCGACCAGGAACTGATGCAGCAGGCCGCGGACATCCGCGACGCCGTCAGCCCGGACGAGATCCTCTTCGTTGTCGACGCGATGATCGGCCAGGACGCGGTCAACACCGCCGAGGCCTTCCGCGACGGCGTCGGCTTCGACGGCGTGGTGCTCTCCAAGCTCGACGGTGACGCCCGCGGTGGTGCGGCCCTGTCGATCGCCCATGTCACGGGCAAGCAGATCATGTTCGCGTCGAACGGCGAGAAGCTCGACGAGTTCGACGCCTTCCACCCCGACCGCATGGCGTCCCGCATCCTCGACATGGGTGACCTGCTCACCCTGATCGAGCAGGCGGAGAAGACCTTCAGCCAGGAAGAGGCCGCCAAAATGGCCTCCAAGCTGGCGTCCAGCAAGGGCAAGGACTTCACGCTCGACGACTTCCTGTCCCAGATGGAGCAGGTCAGGAAGATGGGCTCCATCTCCAAGCTGCTCGGCATGCTGCCCGGCATGGGACAGATCAAGGACCAGATCAACAACATCGACGAGCGCGACGTGGACCGTGCCGCCGCGATCATCAAGTCGATGACCCCGAAGGAGCGCGCCGAGCCGACGATCATCAACGGCTCGCGCCGGGCCCGCATCGCCAAGGGTTCCGGTGTCGAGGTCAGCGCGGTGAAGAATCTGGTGGAGCGGTTCTTCGACGCCCGCAAGATGATGTCGAAGATGGCCCAGGGCGGCGGCATGCCGGGAATGCCCGGGATGCCGGGCATGGGCGGTGGCCCCGGTCGGCAGAAGAAGCAGGTCAAGCAGGCCAAGGGCAAGCGCAAGAGCGGCAACCCGATGAAGCGCAAGGCCGAGGAGCAGGCCGCGGCGGCCCGTCGCGAGCAGGCGGCGCAGGGCGGCGCGTTCGGTCTGCCGGCGCAGGACGACAAGAACTTCGAGCTGCCGGACGAGTTCAAGAAGTTCATGGGCTGAACCCGGATTCGAGAAGTTCATGGGCTGAACCCGGCCCCGTGGTTCGAGGGGCCGCAGCGGCCCGGTGATGTCCCCGAGGGGGCGCCCGCTTTCCGGCGGGCGCCCCCTCGGCGTGTACGGCCCCGGACTGTGCCCGCCCCCGCCACGGCTGTCGTACGCCGTCCCTCCAAGGGCCCATCGAGCGGGCTCTGGGAGGGCTTTGCCCGCATTCCTCGCTTAATGTCGGCTCAACGGCTGTCGGCAGAGGAGTGCGTGTGACCAACCCCGTACCTCCCCGCGACCGGACCGATCAGCCGTGGCGCTCCGAGGGCGCCCCACCGCCCCCGCCGCCGAGCCGGAAGATGCCGGGAGGCTGGGGCGGACTGCTGCTGACCGCGCTCGCCGTCTATCTGATCGCCAATCTGGTGCTGTCCTTCTTCAACGGGGCGGAGCAGCGGACGATCGCGTACACGGAGTTCAGCAAGCAGGTCACCTCGGGCAATGTCTCCAAGATCTACTCCAAGGGCGATGCCATCCAGGGGCAGCTCAAGAAGGAGGCGAAGGTCCCGGGGAGCGACGACACGTACACCAAGTTCGAAACCCAGCGGCCGGCCTTCGCGGACGACAAACTCTGGGCCGAACTGGTCAGGAACGACGTCACGGTCACCGCCGAGCCGGTCGTCCAGCAGCGCAGCTTCCTCGCCAACCTGCTGATCTCGCTCGCGCCCATGCTGCTGCTCATCCTGCTCTGGATCTTCATCGCCCGGCGGATGTCCAGGGGCATGGGCGGCGGGATGGGCGGCTTCGGGCGCAAGGCCCCGCCCAAACCCGTCGAACTGGAGGGCGCCAAGCGCACCACCTTCGAGGACGTGGCCGGGATCGACGAGGTCGAGGGCGAGCTCAACGACGTCGTGGACTTCCTGAAGAACCCGCAGGAGTACCGGAAGATGGGCGCTCGGATGCCCGGCGGGGTGCTGCTCGCGGGCCCGCCCGGCACCGGCAAGACCCTGCTGGCCCGTGCCGTCGCCGGTGAGGCCGGCGTGCCGTTCTTCTCGGCATCGGCCTCCGAGTTCATCGAGATGATCGTCGGCGTCGGCGCGAGCCGGGTCCGGGAACTCTTCGCGGAGGCGCGCAAGGTCGCCCCCGCCATCGTCTTCATCGACGAGATCGACACCATCGGCCGGGCCCGCGGCGGCGGCTCCGGCATGGGCGGCCACGACGAGCGCGAGCAGACGCTCAACCAGATCCTCACCGAGATGGACGGCTTCTCCGGTTCGGAGGGCGTCGTCGTCCTCGCCGCCACCAACCGCGCCGACGTCCTCGACCCCGCCCTCACCCGGCCCGGCCGCTTCGACCGGATCGTCCAGGTCAGCCCGCCGGACAAGAGCGGCCGGGAGGCGATCCTGGAGATCCACACCCGGCAGATCCCGCTCGCCGCCAATGTGAACCTGGCCCAGGTGGCCGGCACGACCCCCGGAATGACCGGTGCGGATCTGGCCAACCTGGCCAATGAGGCGGCGCTCCTGGCGGTCAAGCGCCGGCAGTCCGAGGTCACCCAGCCCGATTTCTCGGACGCCCTGGAGAAGGTCCAGCTCGGCGCGGAACGCTCACTGGTCATGTCCGACGAGGAACGCCGCAGGACCGCGTACCACGAGAGCGGCCACGCCCTGCTCGGCATGGTCCAGCCGGGTGCCGACCCGGTCCGCAAGGTCACCATCGTGCCGCGCGGCCGCGCCCTGGGCGTCACGCTCTCGACGCCGGACGCCGACAAGTACGCGTACACCGAGGAGTATCTGCGCGGCCGCATCGTCGGGGCGCTCGGCGGCATGGCGGCCGAGCAGGTGGTCTTCGGCATGATCACCACGGGCGCGGAGAGCGACCTGGAACAGGTCACCAACCTGGCCCGCGGCATGGTCGGCCGCTGGGGCATGAGCCACAAGGTGGGCAGGCTGACGGCGATCCCGGGCGATGCCCAGCAGGCGTACGGACTGTCGGCGGCCCCCGCCACGCTCGACGCGGTGGACGGCGAGATGCGACGGATCGTCGACGAGTGCTACGAGGTTGCCTGCCGGCTCCTGCGCGAGAACCGGGACAGGCTGGACTCGCTGTCCGCCGCGCTCCTGGAGAAGGAGACGCTGGACGAGGACGAGGCCTACCGGGCGGCCGGCATCACCCGGTCGGCCAAGTAGCGGCCGCCGCTCGGGCGGTGCGCGCCGGGCAATCGCTCAGGTGGTGCGCACGGGGCCGTCGCTCAGGTGGTGCACACGAGATAGCGGAAGACGTTCGGCATCCAGATCGTGCCGTCCCGGCGGCGGTGCGGATGAAGGGCCTCCGCGACCTCCTTCTCCACCTGGGCCCGGTCCGTCGCCCGCACTGCCGCGTCGAAGAGCCGGGTGGAGAGCAGGCCCCGCACCGCGCTGTCCAGGTCCGCGTACCCGAACGGGCACGCCACCCGGCCCGAGCCGTCGGGATTCAGGCCGGCCCGGAAGGCCAGCTCCTCCAGGTCGTCCCGGCCCGACGGCCGCCAGCCGCCGGTGCGGGAAGCCCGGTCCCGGTCGGAGAGCCGGCCCGCCACCCGCAGCACGGGCGCCGTCGCACAGCGCTCCGGCGGACCCCAGCCGGTGAGTACCACGGTGCTGCCCCGCGCGGCCAGCGGCACCGCGGACCGCAGCGCGGCCACCAGCTCCTCGCCGTCGTCGGACGAGCAGCCGATCGGGGTGAACGCGGTGAGCAGGTTGTACGGCGTCCCGTCGGACGGCCGGGCCCGGGACGGATCACCCTCCAGGAGCCGCGGGCGTCCGGCCGCGGGGCCGGCGTCGCAGTCCGGATCGGGCAGCAGCCGGGTCCGGGCGATCGCCAGCCGTTCGAGGTCGGTGTCCACGCCGGTGACGCGCGCGCCCAGGGCGGCCGCGATCAGCAGCGCGAGCCCGGAGCCGCAGCCGAGGGAGAGCAGCCGGGTACCGGATCCCACTTCGAGCCGCTCGTACACCGCTTCGTAAAGCGGTGCCAGCATCCGCTCCTGGATCTCGGCCCAGTCCCGGGCACGGTTACCGGAATCCACCTGGGTGGACGTTTCCGCGTGGCTGTGATGCCGGACGAGCGTAGGTGTCATGGAAAGCGCCCCAATCCGCCGAGAGTTCGGCCGTGTCCGATCGGTAGTGCCCGAGTGGATGCTCCCCCGTGTGTCTGCGCCCGCTTCCCCCGTATGTCAGAGAACTGCGCAACCGCGTCCGCGTCCAGGGGGCCGATGGCAATGGTTGCGTGCCGCGGTGATGCGTCCGTGGGGAAGGCCCGCGGCACCGGGGCCGGTCGCCCCGTGCGGTGGGCGGTGTCGCCGTACGATGCGCGCCATGGCAAAGGCACCCGTTCTCACGCCCCAGGCCGAGGACTTTCCCCGCTGGTACCAGGATCTGATCAACAAGGCCGAACTCGCGGACAACGGCCCGGTGCGCGGCACCATGGTCATCCGGCCGTACGGATACAGCCTGTGGGAGCGGATGCAGCAGGAGATGGATGCCCGGATCAAAGAGGCGGGCGCCCGCAACGCCTACTTCCCGCTCCTCATCCCCCAGTCTTACCTGACACGCGAGGCCGAGCACGTCGAGGGCTTCGCGCCGGAGCTCGCGGTGGTCACCCGCGGCGGCGGAAAAGAGCTCGAAGAGCCCGTGGTGGTGCGGCCGACGTCCGAAACGATCATCAACGAGTACTTCTCGAAGTGGGTGCAGAGCTACCGGGATCTGCCGCTCCTGATCAACCAGTGGGCGAACGTAGTGCGCTGGGAGATGCGCCCGCGGGTGTTCCTCCGTACGACGGAATTCCTCTGGCAGGAGGGCCACACAGCCCATGCCACCGACGAGGAGGCCCGCGACTTCGCCGCGTACATCCACCGCGAGGTGTACGCGGACTTCATGGTCAATGTGCTGGGCATCGACGTGGTCCTCGGCCGCAAGACCCCGGCGGAGCGGTTCGCCGGGGCCGTCAACACACTCACGCTCGAAGCGATGATGCGGGACGGCAAGGCCCTGCAGATGGGTACGAGCCACGAGCTCGGCACCAACTTCGCCCGCGCCTTCCACACCGGCTATCTGTCCAGGGAGGGCCGGCAGGAACTCGTCCGGCAGACCTCGTGGGGCACATCGACCCGGATGGTCGGCGGCTTGATCATGGCGCACGGCGACGACCACGGGCTCCGGGTGCCGCCGCGGCTCGCGCCGGTCCAGGCGGTCGTCCTCGCGGTCAAGGAGGACGTGGCCGTGCTGAGCACGGTCCGGTCCCTCGCGGAGCGGCTGCGCACGGCGGGGATCAGGACCGAGGTCGACGACCGCACCGACACCTCGTTCGGCCGGCGCGCGGTCGACTGGGAGCTGAAGGGGGTGCCGGTGCGGATCGAGATCGGCCCGCGCGATCTGGCGAACGGCACTGCGATGCTGGCCCGGCGCGTACCAGGCGGCAAGGAGCCGGTCGCCGTCGAGGCCCTGCCCGCGCTGCTTCCGGCGGTCCTGGAGGAGGACCAGGCGGCGCTGCTGCGGGAGTCCCGGAGCCGACGCGAGTCGGCCACCAGCGAGGTCACGACCGTGGAGGAGGCCGTGGCGGCGGCGATCGCGGGCGGCTGGGCGCGGATCGCCTGGTCGGCCCTCGGCCCGGCGGGGGAGGCCCGGCTCGCGGAACACGGGGTGTCCGTACGGTGTCTGGTCGCCGAGGACGGGTCGGTGCCCGACGCGGACGACGCGCCCGGTACTGTCGCCCTGGTGGCACGCGCCTACTGACGCCCCACCCGCCGCCCCGGGCGTACGCCGCCTGGCTACGCGACCGGGCGTACGCGTCGCTACGTACCACCTTGGTGTGAGCTGTGAGGCTTATCCACAGATCTGCGCACCCGCCCTCGTCGGGACGCATGAAATGGCAACTGACTGGTACGTGCAAATTATTTGGGATGGCCCGGAATCGGAACACCGGGGCACTCGTGCTCGTTGTCACGACGTGAGCACGACACCACCTGTACTTGCCGCAGAGCTGGCGCAGGCGTGGGCCGACATTCAGCGGTACCACCCCGAGCTGCCGGATCTAGCCGCGCCCGAGTCCCTGATCGGAGAGTCCTCGTCCGCCTGCGGCGCCGAGCTCTCCTTCGAGCGACTGCTGCATGAGGCAGTCCACGGCATCGCCGCCGCGCGAGGCGTCCGCGACACTTCGCGCGCCGGCCGCTACCACAACCGCAGATTCCTGGCGATCGCCGAGGAGCTGGGCCTCGACCACGCCGAGGAGCCCCACCCCAGCAGCGGCTTCTCGCTGGTCACTCTCAATCCCGAGGCCAAGCGCCGGTACCGCCCGACGATCGAGCGGCTGCAGCGCGCCCTCAAGGCGCACACGGTCGCCACCGCCGCCGACACCAAGCGTTCCTTCCGCGGGCCGGCCGCCAGGCACGGCTCCTCCGGCGGGGGCGTCCGCGTCAAGGCCGTCTGCGACTGCGGCCGCAATGTGCGGGTCGTCCCGTCGGTCCTGGCGCAGGCGCCGATCGTCTGCGGGGGCTGCGGGAAGCCCTTCCGTATCCCGGAAGCCGCGGTCGCGGTGGGGTGACCCGACGCGGTGTGGCACAATGGCTAGCTGTACTCGACAGTCGCACAGGACCCCTCTCTCCTCCGGCTGACGCGTCCATCGGGCACCCGAGTACCGCAACCCCACGTGGCATCTTCGTTGTGCCCAACCACGTCATAGACCAGGAGACACCACTTCCGTGGCAGTCAAGATCAAGCTGAAGCGTCTGGGCAAGATCCGTTCGCCTCACTACCGCATCGTCGTCGCCGACTCCCGTACCCGCCGTGACGGCCGGGCCATCGAGGAGATCGGCCTGTACCACCCGGTGCAGAACCCCTCGCGCATCGAGGTCAACTCGGAGCGTGCGCAGTACTGGCTGTCCGTCGGCGCCCAGCCGACCGAGCCGGTTCTCGCGATCCTGAAGCTCACCGGTGACTGGCAGGCCCACAAGGGTCTCCCGGCCCCCGCGCCGCTGCTGCAGCCGGAGCCCAAGGCTGACAAGCGCGCCCTGTTCGAGGCCCTGGCCAAGGACGGCGGCGACGAGTCCAAGGGTGAGGCCATCACGCAGAAGGCGAAGAAGTCCGACAAGAAGGCGGACGAGGCTGCTGACGCGGCTGCGCCCGCCGAGTCGACCGAGGCCTGAGCATGCTCGAGGAGGCTCTCGAGCACCTCGTGAAGGGCATCGTCGACAACCCTGACGATGTGCAGGTCGCCTCGCGCAACCTGCGCCGTGGTCGCGTGCTGGAGGTCCGGGTCCACCCCGACGACCTCGGCAAGGTGATCGGTCGCAACGGCCGCACCGCACGCGCGCTGCGTACCGTCGTGGGCGCCATCGGCGGCCGTGGCATCCGCGTCGACCTCGTCGATGTGGATCAGGTTCGCTGACAGAGTTGAACACCGGCACGGGCCGGGGAGGGCCATGCGCCCGCCCCGGCCCGTCGTCGTATGACAGGAGAGACACAAGGTGCAGTTGGTAGTCGCGCGGATCGGCCGTGCCCATGGCATCAAGGGCGAGGTCACCGTCGAGGTCCGTACGGACGAGCCGGAGCTGCGGCTCGGGCCCGGGGCCGTGCTCGCCACCGAACCGGCCGGTGCCGGACCGCTGACGATCGAGACCGGCCGGGTGCACAGCGGACGGCTGCTGCTGCGCTTCGAGGGCGTGCGCGACCGTACGGCTGCCGAGGCGCTGCGCAACACGCTCCTGATCGCCGAGGTCGACCCGGCGGAACTCCCCGAGGACCCCGAGGAGTTCTACGACCATCAGCTCATGGATCTCGATGTGGTCCTCGCCGACGGCACCGCCGTCGGCCGGATCACCGAGATCACGCACCTGCCGTCCCAGGACCTCTTCATCGTCGAGCGGCCGGACGGCAGCGAGGTGATGATCCCGTTCGTCGAGGAGATCGTCACCGAGATCGATCTGGCGGAGCAGCGCGCGGTGATCACCCCGCCGCCCGGCCTGATCGACGCGAGCCAGGCCGTGATCGCCTCCGCGCGGGACGAAGCGGGCGACGACGAGGCTCCCGCGGCCGGGAAGGACGACTGATGCGCCTCGACGTCGTCACGATCTTCCCCGAGTACCTGGAACCGCTGAACGTCTCCCTCGTCGGCAAGGCCCGCGCGCGCGGCCGCCTCGACGTCCATGTGCACGACCTGCGCGACTGGACGTACGACCGGCACAACACGGTCGACGACACCCCGTACGGCGGCGGCCCCGGCATGGTCATGAAGACCGAACCGTGGGGCGAAGCCCTGGACGACGCCCTGGCGGGCGGATACGAGGCCGGGGCGCACTCCCCGGTGCTCGTCGTGCCCACGCCCAGCGGCCGCCCGTTCACCCAGGAGCTCGCCGTCGAGCTCTCCGAGCGGCCGTGGCTGATCTTCACGCCGGCCCGCTACGAGGGCATCGACCGGCGGGTGATGGACGAGTACGCCACCCGGATGCCGGTCGTCGAGGTGTCCATCGGGGACTACGTGCTGGCCGGCGGGGAGGCCGCGGTGCTGGTGATCACGGAGGCGGTCGCCCGGCTGCTGCCCGGGGTCCTCGGCAACGCGGAATCGCACCGGGACGACTCCTTCGCCCCCGGCGCCATGGCCAATCTGCTGGAGGGGCCCGTCTACACCAAGCCGCCAGAGTGGCGCGGCCGGGAGATTCCCGAGGTGCTGCTCAGCGGCCACCACGGCAAGATCGCCCGCTGGCGCCGGGACGAGGCGTTCCGTCGTACCGCCCTCAACCGGCCCGATCTGATCGAGCGCTGCGACGCCGCGGAGTTCGACAAGAAGGACCGCGAGATGCTCTCCATCCTCGGCTGGTCACCGGAGCCCGGCGGCCGATTTTGGCGCAGGCCCGAGGCCGTGGAAGAATAGGCCGCTGCTGTACGTCCGGCGTACGCCCCTGCCACAGGGGGAACGACGTCCGCCCGACGCGATCAGCACCCCATTTCTCACTATCTCCCGTCGATGACCTGTGGCATCGGCGAAGAAAGCAGACAACATGGCTTCCCTGCTCGATGGCGTCAACGCCGCATCGCTGCGTACCGACGTCCCGGCGTTCCGCCCCGGCGACACCGTCAACGTCCACGTCCGAGTGATCGAGGGCAACCGCTCCCGCATCCAGCAGTTCAAGGGCGTTGTCATCCGTCGCCAGGGCGCGGGCGTCAGCGAGACCTTCACGGTCCGCAAGGTCTCCTTCAGCGTCGGCGTCGAGCGCACCTTCCCGGTGCACAGCCCGATCTTCGAGAAGATCGAGCTCGTCACCCGCGGTGACGT
This sequence comes from Streptomyces sp. NPDC006510, assembly GCF_040611955.1. Classification (NCBI taxonomy): domain Bacteria; kingdom Bacillati; phylum Actinomycetota; class Actinomycetes; order Kitasatosporales; family Streptomycetaceae; genus Streptomyces; species Streptomyces sp. NPDC006510. The sequence continues at coordinate 16,559 of NZ_JBEXPH010000112.1, forward strand.
CCGTCGCGCCAAGCTGTACTACCTCCGTGAGCTGCGCGGCAAGGCCGCGAAGATCAAGGAGAAGCGCGACAACTGAGCTGACTCCCAGGTCCACAGGTCGGCCGGATAGGCTCTGGCCCCGATGGACACGGAAGCAAAGCCCTCGGAGCGCGACCGCTCCTCCGCACCCGCAACGGCGCCGGAGGAGGGGTCGCGCTCCTCGCGTATCCCGGATCTGCCGAACGCTCCGATCTCCTGGCGGCGGACCGCCGCGCTCGGGGCCGTCTGCGCGGTCTTCGTACTGCTGCTGAGCCACTACGTGGTGCAGCCCTTCTTGATCCCCAGCGGCTCGATGGAGCCCACGCTGCGGGTGGGGGACCGGGTACTGGTGAACAAACTGGCCTACCGTTCCGGCTCCGTGCCGCGCCGCGGCGACGTGGTGGTCTTCGACGGCACCGGGTCCTTTGTGCAGGAGCCCGAGCAGGAGAATCCCGTCACCGGTCTGATGCACTCGGTGGCCGCGTCGCTGGGCCTCGCGGAGCCGGCCCGGACCGACTACGTGAAGCGGGTGGTGGGCGTGGGCGGCGACCGGGTGGTCTGCTGCGACGAGCGAGGCCGGATCGAGGTGAACGGCCGGCCGGTCGTCGAGGACTATCTGTATCCGGGGGACGCGCCCTCGCGGGTCCGCTTCGACATCGTCGTACCCGACGGCACGCTGTGGATGATGGGCGACCACCGCAGCAACTCCCGCGATTCGCGTGACCATCTGGGAGAGCCGGGCGGTGGCATGGTCCCGGTCGACATGGTGATCGGCAGGGTGGACTGGATCGGCTGGCCGCCGAGCCGGCTGGGCTCGGTGCCGGACAGCACCGCCTTCGCCACCGTGGGGGCGCCGGGCGGGGGTCATGGGTAACCGCGGCCGCAGGCGGGACGGGTCCGAACCGGGGATACCGCCAGGTGGCACCGGGCCGACGGCCGAGCGCTCGCTGCCCACCAGGGCGGAGCGGCGGAAGCTGGCCCGCAAGGTCAAGCGTCGGCGGCGCGGGGCCGCCGCACGGGAGATCCCGCTGCTCGTCGTCGTGGCGCTGCTGATCGCGCTCGTGCTCAAGACGTTCCTGGTGCAGGCCTTCGTGATCCCTTCGGGGTCGATGGAGCAGACCATCCGCATCGGTGACCGGGTGCTCGTGGACAAGCTGACGCCCTGGTTCGGATCCAGGCCCCAGCGCGGCGATGTCGTCGTCTTCAGGGACCCGGGGCGCTGGCTGAAGCAGGAGAACGTCGACAAGAAGGACCCGCCCGTCGTCGTCAAGCAGGTGAAGGAGACACTGACCTTCATCGGGCTGCTGCCCTCGGACGACGAACAGGATCTGATCAAGCGGGTGATCGCGGTCGGCGGCGACACGGTGAAGTGCTGCGGCAAGGACGGCCGGATCACCGTCAACGGCGTACCGCTCGCCGAGCCCTACCTGTATCCCGGGAACCCTCCCTCCCTCATCAAATTCGAGGTAAAGGTTCCGTCGGGCCGGATCTTCGTGATGGGCGACCACCGTTCCGATTCCGCTGATTCCCGCTATCACCTGGACGAGCCGGAACACGGCACGGTGTCCGAGGACGAGGTCGTGGGACGGGCAGTGGTGATCGCCTGGCCCCTCGGCCACTGGCGGAAACTGGAGGAGCCGGCGACCTTCGGCTCGGTCCCCGACGCGCGAGTCGGGACGGCTGCCGCGTCGGGGCCGTCGAATAGTGTGTCGTCCCAGGATCTCAACGGAATGGTCCCTCTCCCGACCCCTGCGGAACTCCCGCTCGTTATGGGAGTGGTGGGCCTGCACCGGCTAGGGCGCAGGCGGTGGCACGGAGTAAGGAGTGGATGTGGGGGATTTGGCCGTCGGCGCACGATCCGGACACGAGGAACCCGAGGACCGGCCGGATCATTCGGGCAATGCCGAGTCCGCCGGGACGACGGGCCGCGCGGGGAGTGACAGCGAGACTCCGGACGGCGGTGGCAAGGCCATGAAGAAGCCGCGCTCCTTCTGGAAGGAGCTGCCTCTGCTGATCGTCATCGCGCTGGTTCTCGCGCTGCTGATCAAGACGTTTCTGGTGCAGGCGTTCTCGATCCCCTCGGACTCGATGCAGAACACGCTCCAGCGGGGCGACCGGGTGCTGGTCGACAAGCTGACTCCCTGGTTCGGAGCGGAGCCCGAGCGCGGCGAGGTCGTGGTCTTCCACGACCCGGGCGGCTGGCTGGACGACACCGAGGAGGTCCATCCGAATGTGGTCCAGAAGTTCCTCAGCTTCATCGGACTGATGCCGTCCGTCGAGGAGAAGGACCTGATCAAGCGGGTCATCGCCATCGGCGGCGACACGGTGGAGTGCAAGGAGAACGGCCCTGTCGTGGTCAACGGCAAGGCCCTGGACGAGAAGTCGTTCATCTTCCCGGGCAACACACCCTGCAACGACGAGCCGTTCGGCCCGATCAAGGTGCCCGAGGGCCGGATCTGGGTGATGGGCGACCACCGCCAGGACTCCCGCGACTCCCGCTACCACCAGGAACTGCCGGGCGGCGGCACGGTCTCCAACGACGAGGTCGTCGGCCGGGCCATCGTGGTGGCGTGGCCGATCAGCCGCTGGGCGACCCTGCCGGTCCCGAAGACCTTCGACCAGCCGGGCCTGAACGCCGCGGTGGCCGTGGCGCCCGGTGCGATCGGCATCGCCGGAGCCGTGCCGATCGTGCTCTGGCGACGCAGGCGGGCCGGTCTGGCTTCCGGTCGGTAGCGATGACTGATGGTGTGTCATGATCCGTTGAATCGTGCCGATTTGGCAGGGTGCTCGCGATGTTGTTGTGATCAAGACATCGGCGAGATCGAGTAAATGCACAGGCGCTCGCCGGGTGTTCTTCATAGGATCTTGACGACCGATCAGTACCGCTGCACAGGGGGAAGATGTGGCACGCATTTCTCGGGTGAAGATCATGGGCGCCGTCGCCGCGGCCGTCGTCGGCGTGGCAGTTGCGAGCACGCCGGCCACCGCCGACACGGGGCACTCCTACGGCTACGGCTCCTGCACCCACACGTCCGACGGCTGGTTCATCAGCAACGGGGACACGCTGTACCTCAAGGACACGTGCGCGGACGGTTTCTCCGCTGCGCTCAAGGTCGATGTGGCGCCCATCAAGACGGGCGAGGGCTACGACTTCATGGTGTGGAACAGCAACGGCAACGGCACCACGAAGAAGGAGGACAGCCACAATTTCCCGGAGGGTGTGAAGATCTGCATCAAGGCAGGCATCGGCCACCCGTCCACCGGTGAGATCGGTGGCTTCGCCTCCAGCTGGGTGTGCGCCACGACCTGAGCCCGTTTCCCGTCTCCACCGGCCTGGAGACGGACCGGACAGTCCAGGCCGTCCGGCGCGCGATGAAGGATGCCGGTGCCCGTGACGCGGGCGCCGGATGGTACGGATGAACCGCCCTCCGGTTGTTCGGCGAGCATGCTGAGCAACCGGAGGGCGGTTGTCGGTGGTGGGTGGCCCGGGGATGCCCGGCGGCCCGCGACCGGCAGGGCGGCCGGAGGAGCAGAGACCCTGCGGAACTCCCGTTCGTTGTTCGGAGCAGTGGGCCTTTGAACGGACAGGGCCCTGGAGCAGGCGTGGGCGCAGAGTGAGGACTGGATGTGAGTGACGTGGCTGCCGGTGCACGACCCGGACATGGAGAGCCCGCGAAGAGGTCCGACCAGCCCGCCGAGCCTGCCGTCGGCCCGCCGGAGCCGGACGCACCCGCGGAGGTGCAGGCCGCGGACGGGGACGGCAAGAAGGCGAGGAAGCAGCGTCCTTTCTGGAAGGAGCTGCCTCTGCTGATCGTCATCGCGCTGGTTCTCGCGCTGCTGATCAAGACGTTTCTGGTGCAGGCGTTCTCGATCCCCTCGGACTCGATGCAGAACACACTCCAGCGGGGCGACCGGGTAATGGTCGACAAGCTGACCCCCTGGTTCGGCGGGGAGCCCGAGCGCGGCGAGGTCGTCGTGTTCCACGACCCGGACAACTGGCTGGCCGGGGAGCCGACCCCCGAGTCGAACGTGGTGCGGGACTTCCTGAGTTTCATCGGCCTGATGCCGTCGTCCAAGGAGAAGGACCTGATCAAGCGGACGATCGCGGTCGGCGGCGACACCGTGGAGTGCGCGAAGGGCGGTCCGGTCAAGGTCAATGGGAAGGCGCTCGACGAGCCGTACATCTTCCCGGGCGACTCGGCGTGCGACGACAAGCCCTTCGGCCCGTTCAAGGTGCCCGACGGCAAGATCTGGGTGATGGGCGACCACCGGCAGAACTCCTGGGATTCGCGCTATCACACCGAGGACCCGACCAGGGGCTTTGTGCCCGTCAAGGACGTCGTGGGGCGGGCCGTGGTGGTGGCGTGGCCGATCGACCGCTGGGCGACGCTGCCGGTCCCGGACACCTTCGACCAGCCGGGGATCAACGTGACGGCGGGCCTGGCCCCGGGGGCACTCGGCGTCGCGGGTGCGCTGCCCCTCGTGCTGTGGCGCCGCAGGAGGCTGACCAGCGGGCGTACCGCCGGGTAGGGTGCCGACTCGGATCAGCGATCGTCGATCTCCGAGGTGGGGGGACGCTGGGATGAGCGGAAAAGGACGTACGGGTGACGGCCACGGTCGGCTCGGCAGCATGCTGTCGGGGCTGGCCGTGGCCGTCGGCTGTGTGCTCTTCCTCGGCGGGTTCGCCTGGGGAGCGGTGGTGTACAAGCCGTACACGGTGCCGACCGAGTCGATGACGCCGACGGTGCATTCCGGCGACCGGGTGCTCGCGCAGCGGATCGACGGCAGCGAGGTGCGCCGCGGCGACGTGGTGGTCTTCACCGACTCGGCGTGGGGCGACATGCCGATGGTGAAGCGGGTCGTCGGGATCGGGGGCGACAAGATCGCCTGCTGCGAGAAGGGTGGCCGGCTCACGGTCAACGGCAAGCCCCTTGATGAACCGTATCTGCACACCAAGGGCCTCGCCTCGGCCGAGAACTTTACGGCGGAGGTGCCCAAGGGACAGCTCTTCCTGCTGGGTGACGAACGCACTGCCTCACTGGACTCCCGGGTCCACCTGGACGACGCGGGGCAGGGCTCGGTCCCCCGCGACGCCGTACAGGCCAGGGTGGATGCCATCGCCTGGCCGCTGAACGGCATGGTCGAGCGCCCGAAGGCCTTCGCCGCCCTCCCCGGCGGGGTGTCGTCGCCCGGACCGCTGCGGCTGCAGCTCGGTGCCGTGATCGTGGGCATGGTGCTCATCCTGGGTGGTGCGGCATACGGCCCGATCGCGGCATGGTCGGCGCGATCGGCAGGGAAGAAGAGCGGAAGGGTGCCGGCCGGTGCGCACTGAGAAGCGGAAGGTCGCCCGCGTGGTGCTCCTGGACCCCGACGACCGGATCCTGCTGATGCACGGGTTCGAACCGGAGGATCCGGAGAGCAGCTGGTGGTTCACCCCCGGCGGCGGCCTGGAGGGCGACGAGACCCGGGAGGAGGCCGCGCTGCGCGAGCTCACGGAGGAGACCGGGATCACCGATGTCGAGCTGGGGCCACTGCTGTGGCAGCGGATGTGCTCGTTCCCGTTCGACGGACGCCGCTGGGACCAGGACGAGTGGTATTTCCTGGCACGTACGAGGCAGACCGCAACCGATACCAGTGGGCACACCGGGCTGGAGCGGCGCAGTGTCGCGGGTCTGAGGTGGTGGACCTCCGCCGAACTGTCGGCGGCGCGTGAGACGGTGTACCCGACCAGGCTCGCCGAGTTGCTGCGCACGCTGCTCGACGAGGGTCCTCCGCGTACGCCACTGGTTCTCGACCCCGAAAGCGCCTAAGCGCCCAGGGGGCCCGGGGCCTGGCGCACAATGGGGGGACGCACGGCTGAAGGGGAACATGCCAATGAGCGCCGAGGACCTCGAAAAGTACGAGACCGAGATGGAGCTGAAGCTCTACCGGGAGTACCGAGATGTCGTCGGTCTTTTCAAATATGTGATCGAGACCGAACGGCGCTTCTACCTCACCAACGACTACGAGATGCAGGTGCACTCGGTTCAGGGCGAGGTGTTTTTCGAAGTATCGATGGCGGATGCCTGGGTCTGGGACATGTACCGGCCCGCGCGGTTCGTCAAGCAGGTACGGGTGCTGACGTTCAAGGACGTCAACATCGAGGAGCTCAACAAGAGCGATCTCGAACTCCCGGGTGGCTGAACCCACTCCAAGGAGGTACTGATTCCCTCTTCCGAGTGGCCGGGTTATCCACAATTCCGTAGTTGTCCACCAAGATCCACCAACCGGGACCGGACGCGTCAGAGTCGGTCCCGGAGGTGGTGCCGAAATGAACGCACGGGGGGCACTCGGGCGGTACGGCGAGGATCTGGCGGTGCGGCTGCTGGCCGAAGCGGGCATGTCCGTACTGGAACGGAACTGGCGCTGTCGCGCCGGTGAGATCGACATCGTCGCGATGGACGGCGACGCACTCGTGGTCTGCGAGGTGAAGACCCGCAGGGCGGGTGCGTTCGAGCATCCGATGGCGGCCGTCACGCCGGTCAAGGCGGAGCGGCTGCGGCGGCTGGCCGGAATCTGGATCGACCGGCACGGCGGCCCGCCGCCCGGCGGGGTCCGGATCGACCTGGTCGGAGTGGTGCTGCCCAGGCGCGGAGCGCCCGTCGCCGAGCATGCGCGGGGGGTGGCCTGATGGGGTTCGCGCGGGCGTGCTCGGTGGCGCTCGTCGGTGTCGAGGGTGTGGTGGTGGAGGTCCAGGCGGACCTGGAGGCGGGGGTGGCCGCGTTCACCTTGGTGGGGCTGCCGGACAAGAGCCTGGTGGAGAGCCGGGACCGGGTCAGGGCCGCGGTGGTGAACTCGGGGGCCGAGTGGCCGCAGAAGAAGCTCACGGTGGGCCTGTCACCGGCCTCCGTACCGAAGGGCGGCTCCGGGTTCGACCTCGCAGTCGCCTGTGCGGTGCTGGGCGCGGCCGAGCGGATCGATCCGACTGCCATCGCCGATGTGGTGATGATCGGCGAGCTCGGGCTCGACGGCCGGGTGCGCCCGGTGCGCGGGGTGCTGCCGGCCGTGCTCGCCGCGGCGGAGGCCGGGTACCGCCAGGTCGTCGTGCCCGAGCAGACCGCGGGGGAGGCGGCGCTGGTCCCCGGGGTCTCGGTCCTCGGGGTACGGAGCCTGCGGCAGTTGATCGCTGTGCTCTGCGAGGAGCCGGTGCCGGACGAGCGGGAGGCCCACGACGCGGGGCGCCCCGACACCATGCTGGCCGGGCTGATGGTGCCCGGCGCGGGCATCGGCACCGGGCTCGCCCGCGGGGCCGGACAGGGCGAAGGCCACCCGCCGGATCTGGCGGACGTGGCGGGGCAGGAGCGGCCCCGCAAGGCTCTGGAGGTCGCCGCGGCGGGCGGTCACCATCTGCTGCTCTCGGGACCGCCGGGCGCAGGCAAGACCATGCTGGCCGAGCGGTTGCCGACGATCCTGCCGACGCTGACCAGGAAGGAATCCCTGGAGGTGACCGCGGTGCACTCGGTGGCGGGCATCCTGCCGCCGGGGGAGCCGCTGGTCAGCCGGCCGCCCTACTGCGCACCCCACCACTCGGCGACGATGCAGTCGCTGGTCGGCGGGGGCAACGGACTGCCGCGGCCCGGTGCGGCCTCGCTGGCCCATCGAGGAATTCTCTTTCTGGACGAAGCGCCCGAGTTTTCCGTGCGGGCACTGGACGCGCTGCGCCAGCCGCTGGAATCGGGGCATGTGGTGGTGGCACGCAGCGCCGGGGTGGTGCGGCTGCCCGCCAGATTTCTGATGGTGCTGGCAGCCAACCCCTGCCCGTGCGGCCGGCACAGCCTCAGCGGTACCGGCTGCGAATGCCCGCCGTCCGCGGTCAGGCGCTATCAGGCGAGGCTCTCCGGGCCACTGCTCGACCGGGTGGATCTCCGGGTGCTCGTCGACCCGGTCAGGCGCGAGGACCTGATGGGGCAGGGCGGCCGGGGCGAGTCGACAGCCTCCGTCGCGGCCCGGGTCCGGGAGGCCAGGGCGCGCGCCGCGGACCGGCTGGCGGGCACCGCTTGGTCCACCAACAGCGAGGTGCCCGGCCATGAGCTGCGGACCAGGCTGGTCGCGGCACCGGGCGCGCTGATGGAAGCCGAACGGGACATGGAACGGGGCATGCTCACCGCTCGGGGCCTGGACCGGGTGCTCAGGGTGGCGTGGACGGTCGCCGATCTGCGCGGCGCCGACCGCCCGGACGCGTCCGACATCGCGGTGGCGCTGGAATTGCGGACCGGGATCCCGCGAGGCGCCCTGACGAACGCCGGCGCGTCATGAAGCAGCGGGCGGACGGTGGGCAGGGAACGGGGCGGGACCCGTCGGGGGACGTACGGGGGCGGGGCCCGGAACACGGCCCGGGGGAGGGGCCCGGGGCGGAGCCGGAGATGACGGTGAGCGGCCAGGAGCGGCTGGCGCGGGCCGCCCTGACCCGCGTCTTCGAACCGGGGGACGAGCGCGGCGGCCGCTGGCTGCGGGAGTGCGGTGCCGTCGAACTGATACGGCGGATCACCACCCGGGACGGCACCGCGGAGCGGTTGAGCGGGATGACCCCGAGACGGCTCGCCGGGTACCGGCTGCGGGCCGAGAGCGCCGACCCCGGGCGGGACCTCTCGGCGGTCGCCGCGCTCGGCGGGCGGTTCATCTGCCCCGGGGACCGGGAATGGCCCAGTCAGCTCGACGACCTCGCGGACGCCAGACCGACTGGCCTGTGGGTGCGGGGGCCCCGTGATCTGCGGCTCTGGGCACTGCGCTCGGTCGCCGTGGTCGGCGCCCGCGCCTGCACACCCTATGGATCGCACATGGCGGCCGGCCTCGGCGCGGGACTCGCGGAGCTGGGGTGGGTGGTCGTATCGGGCGCCGCGTTCGGGGTCGACGGGGCGGCGCACCGCGGCGCGCTCGCCGTCGGCGGGGCGACGATGGCGGTCCTGGCCTGCGGGGTGGACGTCCCCTACCCCCGGGGACACGCCGAGCTGATCGGAAGAATCGCGGAACAGGGGCTCGTCATCGGCGAATTACCACCGTCCGATCATCCCACCCGCAGCAGATTCATCCTCCGGAACCGGGTCATCGCCGCGTTGACGCGCGGGACGGTCGTCGTCGAGGCCGAATACCGCAGTGGTTCGCTCGTCACCGCGCGCTGCGCACAGCGGCTCGGTCGCTTCACCATGGGTGTGCCGGGCCCCGCCACCAGTGGGTTGTCGGCAGGGGTCCATGAGCTCCTCCGCGGCGAGGGCATTCTGGTGACCGATGCCGCGGAAGTCGCCGAACTTGTGGGGGACATCGGCGAACTCGCTCCGGCCAGACGAGGCCCCGTGCACCCCAGGGATCTGCTGGACGCGGTCTCCGCCAGAGTCCTCGACGGACTGCCGTACCGGGGTGCCGTCAGCGGGCGCGATGTGGCCCGTGCCGCCGGAACCAGCACCGACGAAGCGCTCGGCAGGCTGTACGAACTGCACTCACTGGGGTTCGTCGAACGGGATGGCGATGGATGGCAGTTGACGCCGCGACCGACTTGCAATGGTGACGCGCGGCGAGGCGGTACTTGCCCTGGGGCATTCGGGTGAAAAGGTGATGCCGATGACCTCGGCGGATCCTTCAGTGACGCCTCCGGGGCCGACGCACACGGCGACGGCCCCGAACCTCAGTCATGTCGGATCGGCCGGAATCGCACAGCGCGGATCCTCTATCCTGCGCGGACCGCGACATCACAGTCACGCTACGCTCACAAGGATTCCGACTCAGACATACGTCCCAGCACTTCACAGCAGAACGGCTCAAGGCACCACATGCCCCAGCACACCTCCGGGTCTGACCGCGCGGCAGCACCACCGGCTGCGCGTGGCACTGTGCGTCCCGCCCCCTCCTCGCTCGACGAGTTGTGGCGTTCGTACAAGTCCACGGGCGACGAGCGGCTGCGGGAGCAGTTGATCCTGCACTACTCGCCGCTGGTGAAGTACGTCGCCGGCCGGGTGAGCGTGGGCCTGCCTTCCAACGTCGAGCAGGCGGACTTCGTCTCCTCGGGGGTCTTCGGACTGATCGACGCGATCGAGAAGTTCGACATCGAGCGCGCGATCAAGTTCGAGACCTACGCGATCACTCGCATCCGTGGCGCGATGATCGATGAACTCCGGGCGCTGGACTGGATTCCGCGCTCGGTGCGACAGAAGGCACGGGCGGTGGAACGCGCCTACGCCACGCTGGAGGCGCAGCTGCGGCGCACCCCTTCCGAGGCGGAGGTCGCCGCGGAGATGGGCATCGCATTAGAGGAACTCCATGCGGTTTTCAGCCAGTTGTCGCTGGCGAACGTAGTCGCGCTGGAGGAGCTGCTGCATGTCGGCGGCGAGGGCGGCGACCGGCTCAGCCTGATGGACACGCTGGAGGACACAGCCGCCGACAATCCGGTGGAGGTCGCGGAGGACCGCGAGCTCAGACGGCTGCTCGCCCGGGCCATCAACACGCTTCCGGAGCGCGAGAAGACGGTCGTCACGCTCTACTACTACGAGGGCCTCACTCTCGCCGAGATCGGCAATGTGCTCGGGGTCACCGAGAGCCGGGTCAGTCAGATCCACACCAAATCGGTGCTGCAGTTGCGCGCGAAACTGGCCGACGCCGGACGCTGAGACCTCTGCGCGCCCGGTGTCGGCCATGGCCGCTTCGGCCACCGATCAGGGCCGCAGGCGCCCTCTCGAACACCGGTCGCCGTACAGTGGACACGTGCCCAGGATTCGAGCGGCCTCGGTGGCCGAGCACCGGACCATGCAGCGCGGCGCCCTTCTTGACGCCGCACGCTCACTGCTGTCCGAGGGTGGTACGGAGGCGTTGACCTTCCCCGCCCTCGCCGAACGCACGGGCCTCGCCCGGTCCTCCGTGTATGAGTACTTCCGCTCCCGTGCGGCCGTCGTGGAAGAGCTGTGCGCCGTCGACTTCCCCGTCTGGGCGGCCGAGGTCGAGAACGCGATGGAGCAGGCCACGACGCCCGAGGGCAAGATCGAGGCCTATGTGCGCCGACAGCTCGACCTCGTCGGGGACCGCCGGCACCGGGCGGTCGTCGCCATTTCGGCGAGCGAGCTGGACGCCGGGGCGCGTGAGAAGATCAGGGCCGCGCACGGTGGGCTGATCGGCATGATCGTCGAGGCGCTCGGCGACCTCGGCCACGCACAGCCGAGGCTGGCGGCGATGCTGCTCCAGGGCTCGGTGGACGCCGCGGTGCGACGTATCGAACTGGCCGTCGCCGAGGAGCCGTCCGTGATCGCGGACACCGCCGTCGCCATGATTCTCCGAGGCGTGCAGGGCGAGCAGGAAGCACGGGACTGACGCGGCCGCCGCGTCGCGGCGGCCGCGAGCAGAACGCCGGGGGCGGCGAGCCCGTCCCCGGTCCCCTCGGCAGAGCGCGTCGGCTCGGGCACGCCGAACACCGGAAGCAGCCGGGACGGCCCCCGTCGCAGCAGTGACGGCGGCAGCAGCGACAGCGGATCCAGATACGCGTCACCCCGCCGCAGCCCCCAGTGCAGACAGCCCGACGCACAGTGGAAGGGCCCCGCCTCCACGATCGCCACCACCTGCCCCGCCGTCACCTTCTCGTCCTTCCCGACGAGCGCGCGCACCGGTTCGTACGTGGTCCGCAGCGGCGGATCACCGCTGCCGGCCACCTCGATCGCCAGCACCCCGCGCCCCGCCACCCGCCCTGCGAACGAGACCTGTCCCGGGGCGGCGGCGAGCACCGCCGCGCCCGGCTCCGCAGCGAGGTCGACCCCGCGGTGGCCCCGTCCGTAGGC
>NZ_JBEXPH010000113.1:0-27854 GCF_040611955.1 Streptomyces sp. NPDC006510
GGCTCGCCCAGGCGCCCGTCCCGGAACTCGCCCGGCTGCGCCGCGAGGCGGTGCGCACCGGTGCGATCGCCGTGCCCGACGGGACGTACACACCGCTCGACGGCGTGCGCGGCGACCAGCTCGACATCGAGACGACCCTGCGGCTGGAACCCGGGGCGGCGGCCCGCCTCGTGGTGCGGGAGAGCGCGGACGGTCCGGAGCGGACCGTGATCGAGGTGTCGCGCGCCGCGGACGGCGCCACCGGCACCCTGCGGCTGCACCGCGAGGCGAGCAGTCTCGACCCGGCCGTCGACTGCGAACCCCGTTACGGGGAACTCCCGTTGAACGGCGACGGCGTGGTGGACCTGCGGGTGCTCGTCGACCACTCCGCGCTGGAGATCTTCGCCAACGGGCGTGCGCTGGCCGCCCGGATCTACCCGACCCGCACCGATGCCCTGGGCGTCGGCATCGCGGCCGTCGGCGCGGTCGCGGTGGAGCGGCTCGACGCCTGGCGGATGGCCTCGGTCTTCGACGGCCCCCGCCCGCTCTGGCCCTGAACGGCCCGACTTTCCCCCATCCTGAGGAGACGATCATGTCCATTTCCCGGCGTGCACTCCTGTCCTCGGCCGGTCTGACGCTGCTGGCCCCCATCGCGGGGGCCGGCCGGGCGTCGGCCGCGCCCCCGGCCGCGGACGCGGCCGGTCACCGAACGGCCTCGCTCTCCGGCGACCTCGCGGCGATACCCGATCCGCTCGGCCTCACCGGCACCTGGTCCCGTACCGGCGACGGCGGACAGCGGGTCGTGACCGGAGCCGAACGCAATGCCGTGGCCCTGTCCGAGCAGCGCATCGCGGCCGTCGCCGGATACGCGGCCCGGATCACCGTCGACCCCGGATCGCCCTACGCGGTCGGTTCGCTGGTGGTACGCGCCACCGATGACGGATCGGCCGGATACGCGGCGAGCATTGACCCCAACCTGCACCGGGTCCGCCTCTACGACCTGGCGACGGGACACGACCTCGTACCACCGGCCCCCGCAGCCCTCGTGCCCGGAACCAGCTATCTCCTCGAAGTGACGGTGGACGGAACGGAGTTGGCCGTCATCCTGGACGGCAAGCAGGTGCTCGCCGCCCGGGACACCGGGTACGAACACGGCGCCGCCGGGCTGCACGCCTACAACGGCACCGTCGTCTTCGGGCCGCCCGGACTGCGCTCCGTCACCACCGACGCCACCGGATGGACCGTTGACGGCGGCACCTGGACCGCCACCACGCTCGGCTGGCACGCACAGGCGCCCGCCGACACCAACTGCCGTGCCCTGTCGTCGACCCGGGTGCACGACACGGCCTACCAGGCCGACGTCAGGATCACCGATCCGTACGCGGTCGCCGCCCTGCTGCTCCGTACCGACACTCAGGGATCATCCGGATACGGCGTCCAGATCGATCCCAACCTGAACCGGCTGCGGCTCTACCGGATCGACGGTGACGTCACCCTCGGAACGCACAGCACCCCCATCGACGTGGGCCAGGTGTACCGGATCCGCGTCGAGGCGGACGGCCCGCGCATCAGGGTGCGCTGGCAGACCGACTTCATCACCCCCGACGGCTACGCCCCGGTCATCACCGCACAGGACGCCGTGCACGGTTCGGGACTGCTCGGCGTGCTGGCCTACAACGGTTCCGTCCTCTTTGAAGGGATCACCAGCACCGGTCTCGTGACGGATCTTCAGGGCTGGTCGACGGTGTCCGGGACCTGGACCCGCGATCTGCGCGGGCTGCGGGCCGAGGGGGCCGAAGCGCTGCGCATCGCACCGTTCCCCGGCGGCGACGTGCTGATCAGCGCGGACATCGGGCTCGCCGGAGCGACCGGCGCGGGACTCGTGGTCCGCGCGGACGCGGCAGGTGTGGGCGGCTACGAGGCCCGGCTCGACGCGAGCGGCGTACGCCTGCTCGACCGCGCCGACGGGGCCGTGATCGGCCGCGCCGCACCGCCCGTCCGGCCCTTCGCGGCGGACGGCACCTACCGGACGGAGATCCACGCCCTCGGCACCGCCGTCACCGTGACCGTGGACGGCGTCGAGGCCGTCACCGCCACCGTTTCCCGTACCGGCGGAAGCGCCGTCGGACTCGCCGCGACCGGCGGCAGGGCCTACTTCCAGGAGGTCAGGGCCCGCACGCCGCGGACGTACTACACGGACACCCACCGGCCCGATTACCACTACACCCAGCTCGCTTCGCACACCAGCGATCCCAACGGACTGGTCCACCACGAGGGCGAATACCACCTCTTCCACCAGGACTCCGGACAGTGGGCGCACGCCGTCTCCACCGATCTCCTGCACTGGCGCGCGCTGCCCGTCGCACTCCCGGTCTCCGACTTCGGCCACACCTGGTCCGGATCGTGCGTGGTGGACCCCGACGACACCAGCGGGCTCTTCGGCGGCCGGGCCGGGCTGATCGCCTACTACACCAGCTACCACCCGGACAGGCCCGGCGGGAACCAGTGTGTACGCGTCGCCTTCAGCAAGGACAGGGGCCGCTCCTGGCAGTGGCACGGCACCGACCCCGTGGTGCAGAACCCCGGCGGACCGGACGGCGGCTGGGACTTCCGCGACCCGAAGGTCGTCCGCGACACCGACCGCGACCAGTGGGTGATGGTGGTCTCCGGCGGCGACCACGTCCGCTTCTTCACCTCCACCGACCTGCTGCACTGGGTGTACCGCTCCTCCTTCGGATACGGCGACTGGGTGACCGGCGGCGTCTGGGAGTGCCCCGACCTGTTCCCACTGCCCGTCGACGGGGACCTGGACCGGGTGCGCTGGGTGCTCGCCCTGTCCACCGGCGCGGTCCGAAGCACCGACGGTTCGGCGGCCGAGTACTTCCTCGGCGACTGGGACGGAACCGCCTTCACCACCACCAACCAGGCCGGCACCCCGCTGCGCGCCGAGGCCGGCCGCGACTACTACGCCGCCATGACCTTCTACGGACTGCCGGACGGCCGGCGCGTCCAACTCGGCTGGCTCAGCAACTGGGACTACGCGTTCAGCGCCCCGACCGGCGCATGGAACGGCCAGCTCGGCATCGCGCGCGAACTGACCCTGACCGGCAAGGGACTTGTCCAGCGGCCCGCCGTCGAGGTCGAGACACTGCGCACCGCAAGCACCACGATCGAGGACGTCACCGTGCGTCCGGGATCCGCCGACCCGCTCTCCGCACTGCGTGGCCGGTCCTACGAGATCCAGGCCGAGATCGCCCTGCCGGGCACGGGCGCCGCGACCGAATTCGGCTTCCGGCTCCGCACCGGGGGAGACCGGCGGACCCTCGTCGGCTACGACGTCGGCACCGGGAAGCTCTTCGTGGACCGCAGTGCCTCGGGCGCCGACGACTTCACCGAACACTTCGCCGGCCGAACCGACGCGGCCCTGCCGCTCGCCACCATTGACGGTGAACGGCGGCTGCAGATCAGGCTGTTCATGGACACCTCCTCGGTCGAGGTGTTCGGCGGCGACGGCCTGGTCACGATCAGCAGCCTGCTCTTCCCCGGACCGGACGACCGGGGCATGGCCTTCTATGCCACCGGAGGCGCGGCCCGCATCGTCACCATGACCGTCCACCGGCTCCGCGATGTCTTCCGAGTGACGGATACCGGCCCCGAACCGGCCGGGGCCCCGCACGGCGGCACCTTCCGCAGCGGCGGACTCGGCGACCTCACCGTCGTACCGGCCGGGCACTGGACGACCACCGGCGCCGGCCGTACCGGGGTCTTCGACCGGGACTCGACCGCCGTCTCCAGCACCGAGTACGGCGATCTGGAACTGACCTCGATCGTCCGCTTCGGCGGCCCCGAAGAGACCGGCGGCGCCGGATCGGTGCTGCTGCGCGCCACGCCCGACACGGCCGACGGATACGCCGTCAACCTCGACCCGAACCTGCGGACAGTCAGGCTCTTCCGCAAGGACGGCGGACGGACGACCGTACTCGCCGAGGCACCCCTGCTGATCCGGGCAGGAGTCAGCCTTCCGCTGCGGATCAGGGCCCGGGGCGGGCGGATCGAGGCGTTCGTCGACGGCCGGCCGGTCATCGATGTGACCGACACCCACCACGCACGCGGCAGGATCGGGCTCAATGTGTTCGGAGGCCGCGCCGCCTACCAGGACACCTTCGTCACCGCACTCTAGGAGACCCCCCCATGCTCGACAGACTCGACCTGCTGGTCATCGGTGAATGCGTCGCCGACATCGTCCGGCTGCCGGGTGAGGCCGATCAGGTCCACCCGGGCGGCAGCCCGGCCAACGTCGCGTACGGCCTGGCACGGCTCGGGCACGGCGCCACCCTGCTCACCCAGCTCGGCCCCGACGACAACGGCCGGCTGATCAGGGACCATCTCGCCGGTGCCGGGGTGGAGGTCCGCACCGACGACGCCACCGCCCCCACCCCGTCCGCCGCCGTCACCCTGGACGGTGCGGGCCGGGCCGCGTACACCTTCGAGATCAGCTGGACGCTCGGCCCGGTCTTTCTGGACCGGCCGCCCCACCACGTCCACACCGGTTCCATCGCGGCGGTGATGGAACCGGGGGCGGCCACCGTCCTCGGCGCCGTCGAGTCGCTGCGGACGTCCGCGACCGTCAGCTACGACCCCAATGTGCGGCCCGAGCTGATGGGGGACCACGACGACGCCGTCCGCAGGGTCGAGCGGTGCGTCGCGCTCAGCGATGTGGTCAAGGCCAGCGACGAGGACCTGGAGTGGCTGTATCCGGGCCAGGAGCCGGGTCAGGTCGCCGAGCGGTGGCTGGCCACCGGCCCGGCGGTCGTCCTCGTCACCCGGGGCAGCGACGGAGCGCTGGCCGTACTGCCCGGCGGACGGGTGACGGTCGACGCGCTGCCCACCGATGTCGTCGACACGGTGGGGGCGGGCGACGCCTTCATGTCCGGCACCCTGCACGCCCTCGCCGCGCACGGACTGCTCGGCGCGGACGGCCGGGAGCGGCTGCGCTCACTGGACCGGGCCCGGGTGACCGATGTCCTGCGGCACGCGGCGGCCTCCGCCGCGGTGACCGTGGCCCGGGCAGGCGCCAACCCACCGGACGGGGCGGAGCTGGAGGCGGCACTGGCCCGAGCCTGAACACGCGACGGTACGTCCGGGTGCCCGGGAGCCCTTCCTCACCCGGGCACCGCCAGATGCGGGCTGCTGTCGTCGTCGAGGAACTCGACGACGGCGAGAGCGAACAGCGCGCACAGTGCGATCCACATGGTGACCAGGCCCGTCGGCCGGTCCCACACCACCAGGACCGCGGCGGCCACCAGGACCACCGTCCAGTTCAGCGGGCGCCTGGCGCGGTGCACCCACCGGCCGACCGGGCCGCCGGTGAAACCGGCCGCGTCCCGTACGGCACCGATGCCGCCGTGCCACATCGCCATGACGCGGCCGGCGGCACGGCCGTCACCGGTGAGCCATGCGGCGAGGGCCACCACGATGCCGAGCGTGACGACCATCCGGACCAGGGCACGCATCCGGCCGACCAGGGCGTCGAAGACCGAACCGGCCGCCGGCTGCGACACCCCGGACGGCAGGCTGTCGAGATAGAACGCGCGGCCCACCCACATGGCCAGGCCGAGCACCGCGGCACCGGCCGCGACCGCGAGCGCCGTCGTGACCAGGGCGCGGCGGCGGCGCACCGCGAGCAGCACCCCGCCCGCGGCCAGCACCAGAGTGACCAACGGCAGCCAGAACCCGATGATCTGGAGGGCCCGGAACCACTTCTTGGCCTTGCCCACCGAGTCGGAGGTCAGCACCGTGAAATCGGTGTGGATCTCGGGGATCTTCGCCGCGACGCCCAGCCCCCGGTCGACGAGTTGTTGTTTCACCCGGTCGATGACCGGTGCGAGGTCGATGGTGACGGTGTCGTCGGTGAGTTCCACCGCCCCGCCCCCGCTGCCGGACAGCGCCTTCACCGTGGCGGACTGGGCGCGCCGGTTGAGGTCGGTCCAGATCGTCGCGAAGGCGTCGCTGGAGACGAACTTCTCCACGGTCCCGTGCACGAAGTCCGAAATGCCCGTGGTGAGGGGGCTGCTCAGCTTCGACAGCGCCTTGTCGAGAGCGGGCCGGTCCGCGGGGGAGATGTCGGCCAGCAGGGCCTTCACATCCAGGTGCTGCATGACGGCACCGGTGACCCGATCGGCCACCGCGGTCTGCACATCGGGGTCGGAGGCGAGCGGCGCCATCATCGCCACATAGTTGTCGGTGTCACCGATCTGGTTCTTCGCCCAGGTGGACACGATGCTCAGCGGCGTGAGAACGGCCGCGACGAGGACGAGCAGAACGGCGAGGAACGAACGGGCCCGTGGCCGGTGCCGGGCCGGGGCGCGCGCCTCCAGCGCAGCCACCCTGGCGCGCAGTGCCTCCAGTTCGGCACCTTCGTCCGGGGGCTTCGACTGATCGTGGTCCGGTTCCATCTCCCCAGGGGATGGCCTGCTGCCGCGCACGGCACGGCGGACTGCTGTGGACGGGTGAACACGGTCACCGTGGCGTGCGGCACCGTTCGGCCCGCCGGAGGTACCGATGACCCGTTCGGCTCATTGGCCGCATCCTCGCCGGGGCTACTGCCGTTCGACAACCGGTAGGCGTGATCGATTACGGAGGAGGGGGCGGACATGACGCGGGTCGACAGGGACGTCGCGGTGACGGGACTGGGACTGGTGACGCCCGCGGGCGCGGACGAGCACACCTTCTGGGAGGGACTGTGTGCCGGTGTGTCCATGGCCCGCGGCTGCGAGGAACTGGCCGGGCTGCCGGTCGACTTCGGCTGCCCGGTGGACGGGATCGATCTGGACGGGGCGGTCGGCGGGCGTGCGGTGTGGCGGATGGCACGGTTCGTGAAGATGGCGCTGGTCGCCGCCCGACAGGCAGTGGCGGACGCCGGTCTGTCGCCGCAGCGGTGGGACGGCGACCGGGTCGCGGTGGTGCTCGGCGTCGGGGTCGGCGGGGTGTCCGTGCTCGTCGACAACGTACGCAGACTCGACGACGGCGGTGCGGACGCGGTGTCGCCGCTCCTGGTCCCGATGATGATGCCCAACGCGGCCGCCGGGGAGGTGGCCATCGACCTGCGGGCCCACGGCCCCAGTCTGGCCCCGGCGACCGCCTGCGCGTCCGGGGCGACGGCGATCGCCGTCGCCCGCGACCTGTTGCTGAGCGACCGGTGCGACGTGGTGGTGGCGGGCGGTGCGGAGGCCGTACTGACCCCGCTGGTGGTGAGCGCCTTCGCGGGGATGGGCGCGCTCTCGCTGCGCACCGGCGACCCCGCGGGGGCCTCGCGGCCGTTCGCCGCGGACCGGGACGGCTTCGTGATCGGCGAGGGGGCCGCCGCGCTCGTACTGGAACGGGCGGCCGACGCGCAGGCCCGGGGCGGCCGGGCGCGCGCCCTGCTGACCGGTGCGGGCTCGGCCACCGACGCCCACCACCCCACCGCCCCGGACCCGGACGGCGGCGGCGCGCGCAAGGCCGTCGAGGCCGCGCTGCGCGAGGCGGGCTGGGCGGCCCACGAGGTCGACCACATCAACGCGCATGGCACATCGACCCCGCTGAACGACGCCATGGAGTCGGCGCTTGTCTCCGGGCTCTTTCCCCACCGGCCGTCGGTGACCGCACCGAAGGGTGTCCTCGGGCACACCCTCGCTGCGGCCGGGGCGATCGAGGCGGTCGCCACCGTACTGACCCTGGAGCACGGCCTCGTCCCGCCGATCGCCAACCTGGACTCGCTGCCGGACGGGTTCGACCTCGACTGTGTGGTCAAGGAACCCCGGATCCAGCCGGTCGAGCGGGCGCTGAGCCACTCCTTCGGCTTCGGCGGACACAACGTCGTACTCGCCTTCCAGCGTGCCGCCGTGGACGGCCCGCCGCGGACGGATCCGGGTGTCCTCGCCATTGCTTGATCGTTATATCTTCATGACCGCAACGATCGACAGCCCCTCCGCAGAACGGTCCACGGACCTCCTCACCGGCGTGCTCCTCGGCGGCAACTTCCGCCGGGAGCACGGTTTTTGGCAGCGGCTGATCAGCACGGAACCCTTCCGCCGCCCGGACCGCCGCACTGCCGAGGAGCGCCTGGCACTCACGTACGAGCGGCTGCGCGTCCTCAACGACTGTCTGGACAGCGGCGCCCGGCTGGCCGCCGACCACCGCGCCCTCGCGGCCCTGCACGAATGGCTCGGCCCGGTGGACCCGGCACTCACCACCGTGGCGGGCATCCACTACAACCTCTTTCTCGGCAGCCTCCTCGACCACGGGGGCGACGGCCACCGCGATCTGTCGGACTTCCTGGGGCTGCGGCGCATCGGGACCTTTCTCTGTACGGAGGTGGCACACGGCAACGATGCCGCGGCCGTCGAGACCACGGCCCAGTACGACCGCGAGCGCGACGGGTTCGTGCTCCGCACACCGCACGCCGGGGCCCAGAAATTCATGCCCAACACCAGTCCGGCCGGCGGCCCCAAGACGGGGCTGGTGGCCGCCCGGCTGCTCGTCGACGGCGCCGATCACGGGGTCTTCCTCTTTCTCGTGCCGCTCACCGACGCCGTTCGGCCCCTGCCCGGAGTACGGGTCCGCAGGCTCCCCACCCGCACGGGCAGCCCGGTGGACCACTGCCTGACCTCCTTCGACCGGGTCTTCGTGGGACGCGCCGCGCTGCTCGGCGGGGACCACGGAAGGATCGGTGCGGACGGGGAGTTCGGCAGCGCCGTCGACAACCGCAGGCGCCGCTTCCTCGCGTCGATCGGACGCGTCACCTCCGGCAAGATCTCGATGACGGCCTGCGCGGTCGGCTCCGCCCGTGCGACCCTCGCCGTCGCCGTCCGCTACGGCGGCCACCGGTACGTCTCCGGCCCCCGGGGCTCGCGCCGGGTGCCGGTGATCGCCCACCGCAGTCACCACGGGCCGCTCGCCTCGGCCATGGCCACCGTCTTCGCGATGAGCCTGCTGCACCGCAGGGCGCTGGACCGCTGGGAACGGGGCGGGCAACGGGAGGAGACGGAGCGGCTGGTCGCCGTCGCCAAGGGGTGGATCACCTGGCAGGCCAGGTCCGTGATCGTCGAATGCCGGGAACGCTGCGGTGCCCAGGCGCTCCTGGAGAACAACGGCATGAGCGAACTGATCACCGGAGTGGAAGGCGCCATCACCGCCGAGGGCGACAATCTGGCCATCCATGCCAAGGCGGCCGCGGAAATGCTTTTCGCCCCCGCACCGGCCGGGCCCGGGGCGTCCCCCGGCGGCGGACCCGGTGATCTCGACGACCCCGGCTTCCTCGGCACCCTGCTCGCGGAACTGGAGCGGATCTGGTTCGGCCGGGCCAGGGAGCGGATGGGCCTCGCACCGCACGGTGACCCGCTGGCACGGTGGAACGCGGCATCCGGGCCCGCCCTGCGCGGCGTCGAGGCACACGCCCACCGGCAGGCGGCCGAGGCGTACGCGGAAGCGGTGGCCGCCCTGCCCGAGGGGCCCGCCCGCGACCGGCTCGGCGAGCTCCAGCGGCTCTTCGCGCTCGACCGGATCGCCGGCAACAGCGGTGATCTGCTGGCGGCCGGCCTGCTGACCGCCGACCAGGTCAACGGCCTGCCGGACCGGGTGGAAGAGCTCATCACCGCGGTCGCCGCCCATCTGCCCGAGCTCGTCGATTCCTTCGCGCTGCCGCCGGAACTGCTTGCCGACTGGCCCATCGCCGGAGCCGACTACGTGGCCGCCTACGACGATCCGGGCGCAGCCTGGCAGCCGGACGGGGGCCGGGCGACGGCTCCCGAGCGGTGAGGGCCACGAGGAAGGGAACAGTTGTGCGGGGGCAGCGGGTGAGGGAGGCGGCCGGGGCCCTCGGGGTACGCGTTGTCCTGCTGGCCTTCTGGGGTACGGCGTCGGTCCTGGCCCGTTGGTGCGGGTCGCGCGGGGAGGACGGTGCCGAATCGGTTCGGCACGAGGCGTAACTGGAGGCACTCCACCGAGTTGATTCGGAGTCGGGACGGTGGCACCGCCCGGCCCCGACAGCCGGACCGAATGATGGAGAGAAGGCCCATGAGAACGATTCACCCCAGGATCACCGAGGTTCTGACACACACCTTCAAAGTGCCCGCCGCCGAGATCCACCCGGGCTCCACGATGGACAGCCTGGAGATGGACTCCCTCGCCGTCGCCGAGTTCGCCGTCCTCATCAGGGAGACGGCCGGCGGTCACCGGGACTTCGACCAGCTCCCCAAGGACGCCACGCTGGCCGACATCTCACGGTTCATCGACGCGGCGGCCGACGACGGGGCGCGGGCGGGCGGCGGGACAGCGATGAGCAACGCCCGATGAACAGGCCGGCCGTCGCCGTCACCGGCCTGGGCATGATCACCCCGGTCGGCAACGACACCGAATCGACCTGGAAGGGTGTGTGCGCGGGCGTGTCACCGGCCCGTACCGTCGCCGAACTCGAAGGATGCGCGATCGACTTCGCCTGCATGGTCGACGGCATCGACCTGGACGCCGCGATCGGCGGCCGTGCGTCCTTCCGCATGGGGAAGTACGTGAAGCTCGCCGTGGTCGCCGCCCGGGAGGCGGTCGCCGACGCCGGGCTCGACCCGGCCCGGTGGGAGGGCGCCCGGGTCGCGGTGGTCGTCGGCACCAGCAGCGGTGGTTCCGCCTCGCTGACCGAGCAGGCGGTCGTGCTCGACCGGCTCGGGGCCAAGGCCACCTCGCCGTCGGGCATCCTGCTCACCATTCCGAACATGCCCGCCGCCGAGATCGCCATCCAGATGCGGGCCACCGGACCCAGCATGGCGCCGTGCACCGCCTGTTCGTCCGGCGTCACCGCGCTGTCCGTCGCCCGCGACCTGCTGGTCACCGGGCAGTGCGACATCGCGATCGCCGGAGCCACCGAGTCGATCGTCTACCCGGTCGCCATGGCCGGGTTCGCCAGGTCCGGAGCCGGGGCCCGGAAGGACGGCGACCCGGCCCGGCTCTGCCGGCCCTTCGCGGCCGACCGGGCCGGACTGGTCATGGGCGAGGGCGCGGCCGTCATGGTGCTGGAACGGACGGAGGACGCCCGGGCCCGGGGAGCGGCCCCACGGGCACTGCTCGCCGGCGCCGGCGCCACCACCGACGCCCACCACCCCATCAGCCCGCATCCGTCCGGCATGGTCGCCCAGGCGGCGGTGGAGGCCGCGCTGCGCGACGCGGGCTGGGCGGCCGAGGACGTCGAGCACGTCAACGCACACGGCACGGCGACCCCGGTCAACGATGCCACCGAGGCCGCCCTCATCGCCCGGGTCTACCCGCACCGGCCGCCCGTCACCGCTTCCAAGGGCGTACTGGGGCACTGCATGGGGGCGGCCGGAGCGATCGAGGCCGGACTCACCGTCCTCACGCTCCAGCGCGGGGTCGTCCCGCCGATCGCCAACCTGGACGCCCCGGCGCCCGAGTTCGACATCGACTGCGTCACCGGGCAACCCCTGCGGCGGCCCATCAGGCGTGCCGTCAGTCATTCCTTCGGCTTCGGCGGACACAACGCCGTGATCGCTCTTCAGCGTCCGTAGGCAGCAGGCAGGTGGTGCGACGGGAACACCGCCCGCCGTACCACCGGCCACACCGCCCGTGAGCGGCGTACCGCCACACCCCGGTCGGCCCTGTTCTCCGCGCTCACGTCCTTGCGAGCGGGCGGACCCGGCACTGCACGGGCCCGCCCCTCACCCGCCGGGTGGCGGTACGCCGCGGTGCGCGAGGTGCGGTCAGCGGCGGCGGCCCCGGCCGAATTCGCCGCCCGTGTCCTTGCCGCCCAGGTCCGTGCCGTCCGCGTAGTCGATCTGCTCCTTGCGGAGCTCGGCGGAGACTTCCTTCTGCTCGGTCACCTTCCTGGTCTCCATCCGTACCCGCTCGACGGGCACGGTCTCCTTGCGCGTGGTGGCACGTTCCGCGTGCAGGGTGACCTCGACATCCTGCTCGCGGATGGCGGGGCGCTCCGCCGTCTTCTCGCCGGGCTGCAGCGGCTCACGGATCAGGCGCACCTCTTCGTGCGTCACGGGCACGGTCCTGGTGACGTTCTCGGTGACGACGTACTTGTGCAGCTTGGCCGTTCCGCTCTCGTACTGCTCGGTGTCGACGTGCAATTGCTCCTCGGACCGGATCATCTCCTCCTTGCCGCCCAGGTCGGCGGAGGACCGTTCGGAGCCCGCCCCGGCGCCGACGAGGGGACGCGAGGTGCCGGCCGCCCCGGTGCCGCGGTGCTTGCCCTGGCCCATGCCGGCCGAGGTGGTACGGGCCGTGCCCGTCCCGGAGGTGGTGTCGCCGGTCATGGCCGTCCGGTCGGACCCGGTGGTGCGTCCGGCACCTGCCGCTCCCGCCGCCCCGGCGGCTCCCATGGCTGTGGTGTCCGTGCCGGACGCCGTCGTGGTGCCCGTGCCCGAACGGTCGCCGAGCTTCGCGGTGGTGTTCCTGGCGAGGCCGTAGTGGTTGTAGAGCTCCTCCTCCTCAGCCACGGACAGATGCGCGTCCGCGTCCACCCGGGGGGCTTCCTTGACACGGTCCTTCGGATGCGAAATGTGCAAGTCGGAGCCCACGCGGCGGGCTCCGGCAAGCGGAACGAAACTCTCCTTCATGCCGAACAGGCCTGTCTTCACCGTTATCCAGTCCGGTCGGCCGGTGTTGTCGTCGACATACACCCGGCCCACAGTGCCGACCTTCTCGCCGTCGGTGTCGTACACCGTCAGGCCGTCGAGCTCTCCGGAATCCGTGAAACCGTCAGCGGCTCCCATGACCGATTCCTCCTCGTCCGGGCGCGTCCTGTGGCTGGGGCCATCAGAGGAGGCGCGTCCGCATTCCATCGCGCCTCACCCGGATGGGCGCTGCAACCTCCCGGGCCGCGGGGGGCCGGCCGCCGCGGGCTCGGCGCTTCGGTGGTGACCGCCTGCCACGGGGGTGGCCGCCCCGTTCCCGGGTTAGGCCGATCGGGTGAAGCGGGGAGGACGTGCGCCGGACACCCGGCCGGGTGCGGTTGCGCGCGGCCGTCGGACCGGGCCCCGCCGACGGCCGTGGCACGGCGTGATCTGCGTGATCACGTACGGCAGGCGATGTGAACACCGGCAACATGCCTTCCTGCCGGTGTTGTCGACCATAGGATCGGCATCGTTCGAACAGGCTGTCGCCCGCGCGGCCCGTCGGGCAGCGGCCACCGGCCCGCGAGCGTCTGGAGATCCCGATGACCGGCACCCCGCACCGCCTGGACCCGGCCGGCGGCTGCCCGCACGCGGACAACGCCATGCTGCTGGCCCGGGGAGCCGTGGCATCCGTCGTGCTCCCCGGCGACGTGGCCGGGATGGCGGTGCTCGGGCACGAAGCGCTCAAGGAGTTCCTCGCCCACCCCGACGTGGCCAAGGGCGCGCACCACTTCACCGAACTGGCCGAGGGCCGCATTCCGGACGGCTGGCCGCTGAAGACCTTCGCCACGGTGCAGGGCATGACCACGGCCGACGGCGACGACCACCGACGGCTGCGCTCACTGGTCGGCAAGGCATTCACCGCACGGCGGGTGGAGGAGCTGCGGCCCCGGATCGAGGCGGTGGCCGCGTCGCTGCTCGACGGTGTCGAGCGGGCCGCCGCCGAGGGCGACGGCACGGTGGAGCTGCGCACCGGGTTCGCCCTGCCGCTGCCGATGGGCGTCATCTGCGAGCTGCTCGGGGTCGAGGCCGAGCACCAGGACCGGCTGCACCACCTGTCCGGACGGGTGGTCGCGACCGATACGGGCCCCGAGGAGGCGGTGGCCGCCAACCGTGAGCTGGTGGCCCTGCTCGGAGCGGTCGCCGCCGCCCGTGCCGCCCGGCCCGGCGACGACCTGACCAGCGCGCTGATCGCCGCCCGCGACGAGGGCGGCGGCCCGCTCGGACAGCACGAACTCATCGGCACCCTGCTCCTGCTGATCATCGCGGGGCACGAGACCACACTGAACCTCATCACCAACGCCGTACGGGCGCTGTGCACCCACCCCGACCAGCTGTCGCTCGTCAGGTCCGGCCGGGCGGGCTGGGCGGACGCGGTGGAGGAGACGCTGCGCTGGGACAGCCCGGTCAGCTACTTCCCGTTCCGCTATCCGACCCGGGACCTCACCCTCGACGGCACCGTCATCCCGCGGGGCACACCCGTGCTCGCCGGTTACTCGGCCGCCGGGCGGGACAAGGCCGCGCACGGACCCGACGCCGACCGGTTCGATGTCACCAGGCCCGCCCGCCGGACCGCCGCCCGGCATCTCTCGCTCGGCCACGGCCCGCACTACTGTCTCGGGGCGCCGCTCGCCCGGATGGAGGCCACCATCGCGCTGGAGCAGCTGTTCAGCCGCTTCCCGGAACTGGAACTCGCCGTCCCGGAGGCCGCGCTGCCCCGCCACGCGGGCTTCGTCGGCAACAGCGCGGGACGGCTCCCGGTGCGGCTGCGCCCATAGCTCCCGCACCGGAGCCCCGTACCTCCGGCGCATATGATCGACGGGCCACGAGCCGACCGTCGACCTGCCGCGCCACCGGGGGTGCCCCATCCGTTCCGTACGCATCCGGCTGCCCGGACAACGCGGTGAACTGCTGGCCCGGCACGAGGACGGTGCGGAGCTGCACCATCTGGTGTGGCGGCTCGGGCCGGGGTGGCGGGTGTGCGGCAGCGCCGTGCTCGGCGGCGGCATCGGCCCGCGCGACTGGATACTCAACGCCCAGGTGCCCGGCGGCTATCCACGCCTGGACCCCGACCGGCACCTCGCCGAGATCGCCGCCGCCGAACACCTCACCGGGCCCGGTGCCGGACTGATGACGGCCGCCGACGTCACCGCGTACACGGTCGCGGCCGACGAGGGCGTGACGGCCACCGCCACCTGCGGACTCGGCGTACGCGGCTGGGCCGCCACCCCGGCGGAAGGCGCCGAGGGGCCGCCGCCCCCGGGCACGATCAACATCGTCGTCACCCTCCCCGTGCCGCTCTCCGACGCCGCACTCGTCAACGCCGTCGCCACGGCCACCGAGGCCAAGGTCCAGGCACTTCTGGACGCCGGGCTCGACTGCTCGGGCACCCCCACGGACGCCGTCTGCATCGCCGCTCCCTCCCCGGGACCCGACCCCGCCGAACCCTTCGCCGGACCCCGCTCCCGGTGGGGCGCGCGACTCGCCAGGGCCGTGCACGCTGCCGTCCTCGAAGGCGCGATGCGGCAATCCTGAGAGATCACAGCGCCGCGAGCCGACCCCGGGCGCGGCCGACGAAGGGAATCCCCCCGATGACATCGAGCGCTGCCGACGCCACCCCGGAGCGGCCGGTCGTCGCCGTTCTCGGTACCGGAATCATGGGATCGGGAATGGCCCGGAGCCTCCTGGGGGCCGGACTCGACGTCCGCGCCTGGAACCGTACGCGGTCCAAGGCGGCCCCGCTCGCCGCCGACGGCGCCACGGTCACGGAGACGGCCGAAGAAGCAGTAAGCGGTGCGGATGTCGTCCTCACCATGCTCAACGACGGCCCCTCCGTCGCCGCCGCGCTCACCGCCGCGTCCGGGGGACTGCGCCCCGGCCAGGTCCTGCTCCAGAGCTCGACGGTCGGGCCCGACGCCACCACCGACCTCGCCCAGCGCGCTGCGGACCTGGGCCTCGTCTATCTCGACGCACCGGTCTCCGGCACCAAACAGCCTGCGGAACAAGGCGCGTTGACGGTCTTCGTCTCCGGCCCTTCCGCAGTCCGCGCGACGGTCGACCCGGTGCTGGACGCGATCGGGCAGCGCACGGTCTGGGTCGGCGAGGCCCCCGGAGCGGCCTCGCGGCTGAAGCTCGTGGTCAACACCTGGGTGATCACCATGGTCAACAACATCGCGGAATGCCTCAACCTCGCGGAAGGGCTGGGTGTCGATCCGCAGACGTTCCTCGACGTCATGAAGGGCGGCCCACTGGACTCCGCCTATCTGCAGGGCAAGTCCGCCGCGGTTCTCTCCGGCGACCTCACCCCGAGCTTCGCCCTGTCCACCGCGCTCAAGGACACCCGTCTCATCCTGGACGCGGCACAGTCGTCGGGCGTGCGGCTGGACCTGGTCGAGGCATCGGCCGACCGTTTCGCGCGCGCCGAGGCGGCGGGACACGGCGGCGAGGACATGATCGCCACCTACTACGCGGGCCGCGCCCCGGAGCAGGACAGCGACTGAGCCCCGCGGACCGGCCCGAGGAGGACGGGACGCCCACGGTACGTCAGCGTCCCCGGACATCGGGCCGGCCGGACAGCAACTCCCGTACCAGGCAACCGACCTGGTCCGTCTCGATCAGGAACCCGTCGTGCCCATGGGGCGACTCCACGATCCTGAGCCGGTCCGCGCCGGGCAGCAGCTGAGCCAATTCCGCCTGCTGCGAGGGGAGATGGAGCCGGTCGGAGTCGACGCCCACGATCAGCGCCGGCATCCGCGCACGGCTCAGCGCGCGGGCGACGCCACCGCGGCCGCGCCCGACATCGTGCCCGTTCATCGCCTCCGTCAGCGTGACATAGCTGCCGGCGTCGAAGCGGTGCACCAACTTGGCGGCGTGATGGTCGAGATACGACTCCACCGCGTACCGCCCGCCGTGCCACGGATGCTCGCCCGGCTGCGCCGAGCCGCCGAACCGGGCCCCGAGATCGGGCTCGCTGCGGTACGTCACATGGGCGATCCGGCGGGCCAGACCGAGGCCCCGGTGCGGGCCCTCACCCGGTGGCGCGTCATGGTAGTGGCCGCCTCGCCACCCCGGGTCGGAGCGGATCGCGGAGATCTGCACCGACCCCCAGGCGATCTGCTCCGCCGACGCGGCCGCGGGCGCCGCAAGCACCAGCAGCGATCCGGTGCGCTCCGGCCGGCTCACCGCCCATTCCAGCGCCCGCATGCCGCCCATCGACCCGCCGATCACCGCGGCCCAGCTGTCGATGCCCAGCGCGTCGGCCAACGCCGCCTCGGCCGCCACCTGGTCACGGATCGTCAGACGGGGGAAGTCACCGCCCCAGCGCGGTCCTTCCGGGCGGCGCGAGGACGGCCCCGTGCTGCCCTGGCAGCCACCGAGCACATTGGGCGCCACAACAAACCAGTGGTCGGTGTCCAGCGCCCTCCCGGGGCCGACCAGCGCGTCCCACCAGCCGGCCGTGGGATGCCCGGGACCCGAGGGCCCCGCCACATGGCTGTCACCGGTCAGGGCGTGCAGCACCAGCACCGCGTTGCTGCCGTCCGGCGCCCGACGCCCCCATGTCTCGTAGGCCATGCGCACCTCCGGCAGCGCACCGCCGGCCTCCAGCGGCAGTGGCCGCTCCAACGGCACCCAGGAGCGGCGGCCGGGCGGATCCCCCTCCCGCCGGCCTCCGGTGGCCGGCGGGAGGGGGAGCGCGGGGGAAGGGGCCGCGCGGTTCAGGACGCCGCCTTCGCCGCCCGGAACCCGGTCTCCAGATCGGCCTTGAGGTCGTCCACGTTCTCCAGGCCCACCGAGAGGCGCACCAGCCCCGCGGTCGCTCCGGTGGCTGCCAGCTGTTCCTCGGTCAGCTGGCTGTGCGTGGTCGACGCCGGGTGGATGATCAGGCTCCGTACATCACCGATGTTGGCGAGGTGGCTGAACAGGCCGACCGCGTCCACGAACCGCTTGCCCGCCTCCACCCCGTCCCGCAGCTCGAACGAGAGCACGGCCCCGGCACCGCGTGGCAGATAGCGGCGACCCGCCTCGTACCACCGGCTCGACGCGAGACCGGCATAGTGCACCGCAGACACCTCGTCGCGTCGCTCCAGCCACTCGGCCAGCGCCAGCGCATTGGCGGTGTGCCGTTCGAGCCGGAGGCTCAGCGTCTCCACGCCCTGGAGCAGCAGGAAGGCGGAGTGCGGGGAGAGTGCGGGGCCGAGGTCGCGCAGCAGCTGGACGCGGAGCTTCACCGCGAAGGCGCCCGGCCCCAGGTCCGGCCAGTAACGCAGCCCGTGGTAGCTCGGGTCGGGGGAGGCGAAGTCGGGGAACCGCCCGGCGTGCGCACCGAAGTCGAACGTGCCGCCGTCCACCACCACACCGCCGATGGTGGTGCCGTGCCCGCCGAGGAACTTCGTCGCCGAGTGGACGACGACATCCGCGCCGTGCTCGATCGGACGCAGCAGATACGGGGTGGGCACGGTGTTGTCGACGATCAGCGGTACCCCGGCCGCGTGCGCGGTGTCGGCGACCGCCCGGATGTCGAGGACGTCGCCGCGCGGGTTGCCCAGTGTCTCCGCGAACAGCGCCTTGGTGTTGGGACGGATGGCCGCGGCCCACGCGGCGGTGTCGTCCGGGTCGTCGACGAAGGTCACCTCGATGCCGAACCGGGGGAGTGTGTGCCGCAGCAGGTTGTACGTGCCGCCGTACAGCGAGGTGGAGGAGACGATGTGGTCCCCGGCGCCCGCCAGCGTCAGCAGGGCCAGCGTCTCGGCCGCCTGGCCGGAGGCGAGTGCCACAGCGGCAACTCCGCCTTCCAGGGCGGCGATCCGCTGCTCCAGGACGTCCTGGGTGGGGTTGTGGATCCGGGTGTAGATGTTGCCGGGCTCGGCGAGCGAGAACAGGTCCGCGGCGTGCTGGGTGTCCCGGAAGACGAACGACGACGTCTGGTAGATCGGCACCGCACGGGCGCCGGTCTCCGGGTCGGGGACGGCACCGGAGTGGATCTGCTTGGTCTCGAACGACCATGCGGGACCGGTGTCCTGCCGGTCGTGGTCCTCGGGGGTCTGGCCTGCGGTGACGGAGTCGACGGGCTGGCTCATGGTGTTCCTCGCACGGTGGTCTCTCGGCGGAAGCGCGGTGTGCCGCTTCCGCGGCGGCGGCACGGTCCGTCGTCTGCGCGGGGCGCGGCGGACGGACCCGGGTGTGGATGTGGGGGGTGAGTGTTGGTTGGGTCAGGCACCGGACGCGATGGCGAACTCCGGTGCCGCGACCTCGTCCGGGCTGAGCAGCACGGAGCGGCGGCCGTCCGGGCCGGCCGGGACGTCGCCGTCGATGGTGACCCGGCGCAGTCTGCGGTCGTGGTCGTGGTCGTGGTCGTCGGAGTCGTCCACGTCGTGGCGCTGGGTCGCGCACGGCGCCGGTGCGGCTCAGCTGCTCAACGAAGCGGGGCGCAGCGGGAGCTGCGGCGACACGCGGCGGACGCGAGGCGTCCCAGATCGACGTGGCGCCGCGAGACGAGAACCGGAGTCGCGGGCATGGCGGTGAGCGTGTCAGCGGCCCCCGCGAGGCGTCAACCGCGCTTCCGTACGCGCACGGGGCCCGCCACGGGCGCGCGGGACCCGGCCGCGCCATCGCCCGCCGCCCCTCGAAACCGCCTCCGACCTGGGCACAGGCATGTTTCGTCCAGCGGTTCGGGGCCGACGGGGGCGCGCTGCCGAGCGGCCCGGTGACGGCGCCGGAATTCATTCGGCCGCAATGTACGGGCATGCGCGACGGGTCGGCCCGGTGGCCGCGGCCTGCCTCGGCCGCAGGCGGACTGTCTCAGCCAAAAACCGTCCCGGCCGGTGTCACTCCTCGACGAGCATCCCGCTGCGGAGCTTCCGCAGAATCCTGCTGATCAACCGCGACACATGCATCTGCGAGATGCCGAGTTCCGCGCCGATTTGGGCCTGTGTCATCTCCTGGCCGAAACGCATGTCGATGATGCGACGCTCACGAGCGTCGAGACAGCCGAGCAGCGGCGCGAGCGCATGCAGATTCTCGACCGTCTCCAGAGCGGGATCCGGACCGCCCAGGACATCGGCGAAGGTGCGACCCGGTGCGTGGCGCCGCCCCGCTTCCGACGGATCGGCCGGCATGTCCAGCGAACCCGCCGCGTACCCGTTGGCCGCCACGATGCCCTCGATGACCTCGTCCTCGCTCAGCCCCAGTTGCTCGGCGAGTTCCGGGACGGTGGGGTCACGGTCGAGTTCCGTGACGAGCGACTCCTTGGTCCTGGCGATGTCGACCCGCAACTCCTGGAGCCGGCGCGGGACATGCACGGCCCAGGTGGTGTCGCGGAAGAATCGTTTGATCTCCCCGGTGATGTACGGAACCGCGAAGGAGGTGAACTCGACCTCGCGGGAGAGCTCGAACCGGTCGATGGCCTTGATCAGTCCGATGGTGCCGACCTGGACGATGTCCTCCATGTCGCCGCCGCCCCGGTTGCGGAACCGTCCGGCAGCGAACCGTACGAGGGAGAGGTTCATCTCGACGAGGGTGTTCCGCGCGTACTGATGGGCGGGGGTTCCCTCCTCCAGGTCCTGGAGACGGCCGAAGAACAGCCTGGACAGTTCGCGCGCGTCGCAAGGGGTGATCTTCCCCGCGTCCTCGATCCACGGCAGCCCGCCGATGTCCCCGGCCGGCACGGCTTCCGGTGTCGGGCGGAGACTCTCCGCTCTCTCCGCACCGGCAGTCCGCGCAGTGTGCGCCGTCATCTCGTCACGCTCCCCTGGTCGTAGCCCATGAGGTGTATGCGCCTGCCCCGGGAGGGAATTCGTATGCGGAAAAGCGGAAGTTGATCAGGTCACACGGCAGCGATTGGCCGGGAATCGTCGTGATCCCCCGTCATATCCCCGCGGACCGGGCGCGTGGGACAACAGAACCGCCCCACCGGTACGGGGGAGCCCGGTGGGGCGGTCGCTCACCAGACTGCCACAGCCGAGGGGCAATGGGGACCGACCGACGCATATCCAGCGGTAGTTGAGTCGAAATCGATGGTGTTCCGACGTCGAGGTCGCACGTTCGGGAGAAAGGCGGCAAATTCACCCAGGAGACGGCTCCGCCGCCCCGACCCGCATGCCCGACGACGGACCCACCGAGGCGGCGGCCTGCCAGGGTCCTGCCGGCGGAACGGCTGCTCGCCCGTCGTTCCGCTGCCTCACGCCCGGTTCTTGAAGCCGAGGCGCTCGGCCGCGATGGACCGACTGCGCGCCGCCGTGACAGCCCCCACCACCGGCATGGCCAGCACGGCCAGGATGACGGGTCCGTAGCCGCCCTCGGACGACACGTCCATCACCACCACCTCGCCCGCGGACAGCGCGGTCCCCACCACGAAGCAGGTCAGACCGCGCAGGGGAGCGGAGCCGAGCATGCGCCGGGGGACGACGGCCAGCACCACGCCCGTCACCAGGCCCAGCGTCGCTCCCACGGCGAGAGAACCCAGTACGGCAACCAACCCCGCCACGGGCCTGTCGAAGGTGCTTCCCTGCGGCCCCCCGAACAGCCCCGCCAGCGCGATCACCGCCCACAGCGCGGCGCAGATCCCGGCCGGGACCGCCCCGGCCCGGATGCCGAACAGCAGCCCTCGCCGCACCACGGCGCCCGACGCTCCCATGTGTTTCCCCCTGCCTGTGCACCGCGCGTCCGCTGTCACCCGAAGCCCGGCCCCGGGCGACGCGCATCAGTGGGGCCGCGACATCTTCGCAGGCCCGCCGGAGCGGTCGGACGGAGCGGTCGGACGGCGCGGTGGGACGGCGCTGTCGGACGGCGCGTCCGCACCCTCAGGGACCCGCTCCCGTACGACATCCTCGGATCCTGCGGTCCTATGTGGGCCATCATGTGGTGGACCGATGGCGTGACCGAGGGGGCACAGGTGATCTCCGAACCGGAGATGGTGGACGTGTTCGGTGCGGTGGGGACGGGCGAGGTGGTGGGCGACCTCGCCCGGAAGCCCGCCGGGGGACCCCGGCCGCGCCGCCCGTGGTGGTGGGCGCTGAGCGGAGCCGTAGTGGCTTCGGCCGTGTGGGCAGGTGCGTTGTACCTGTATCCCTTCGGCGACAAGCAGCCGGACATGCACGGCTACCGGCTGAACGAGGATCCGTGCCCGACCCTGCGGCTGAAGGCGCTGGGCGCGGCGATAGCACCGAAGGAGGCCACACCCGGGCTTGTACCGAAACTCCTGAAGGATCCGGCCCTGGACCGGGTGAAGTGCTTCATCTCGCTCCGGTCACAGGCCGCGAAGAAGCCGGTCAGCAGCCGCTGGTACACCGACTACTCCGTCGGAATCACCGTGGCACTGCACAAGAAGTCCGACCCCGCAGCCGAATTCGAGGCTATGCGCGGGGTGGCCGATTCCGGTGTTGACGCCGAGGTGAAGGTGGAGAGGGTTCCGAACCTCGGCGACAGCGCGTACGTGCTGACGCAGGACGACGGCAACGCGGAACTGCGGGTGCTGGAGGGCGGCGTGGTTCTCTCGCTGGGTCTCTCCTCCTACACGCAGTACAACAGTGACGACGGCGAACCCCCGGCCGATGACGGGCCGGACACCTCTGATCTGTCCCCGTACCGGTCCGCGATGATCAGCGACATGCGCGACCTGATGCAGAGCCTCAAGCGCTGACCCCGACAGGGGCCACAGGGCACGCGCGCTATGGGGAGCAGCTGATTCATTGCGGCCCGATGAACACTTCACCCCCGGGGAATACGTGCCGGGACGAGCGCCTTCCTGCTGCTGTGACGATCGGTGACCGGCCCGGCCGCCGGTGCTGTGGACAGGAGCAGGAGAGAGGGAGCTCATGCCGAAGGCGTACGTGGTCACCCGCAACGGCGGACCGGAGGTGGAGGCCCTCATCGAGCAGGACGTGCCGGTGCCGGGTGAGCTGCTCGTCGCGGTTCGGGCCGCCGGGGTCAACCCGGGCGACCGGAGGCTGCGCGCGGGGTACAGCAGGCCCGGCAGCGAGCCGCAGCCCTTTCCCACCGTCCTCGGCAGCGAGGTCGCCGGAGTCGTCGAGGGCATCGGCCCGGACGTCGAAGGGTTCGCTGCCGGGGACGAGGTCTTCGGCAATCCGGTGACCGGCGGGTACGCCGAGCTCGGCGGGGCGGCCGTCGAGCGGGCCCGTACCGCGGCGGTCCTCGAAGAGGTGGCGAATCTCGTTGTCACCGGCGCTCTGCGGACCCATGTGAACCGGTCCTTCCCGCTCACCGGGACGGGAGACGCGCTGCGTGCCGTGGAGAGCGGCCACACTCTCGGTAGGATCGTGATCGAGGTGGCCGCATGAGTTCCCTGAGTCAACCTCCATGCCGCCAAGAGGGTGTCGTCGGCTGTGTTGGTCTTCCCGTTGGTCTGATGAATCCCGGGGTCGTAGCAGGCTCCGTCACGCCGGCAGGCCCAGATCACGCGGAGCCGGGCGCGCGCGAGGATGCGGGTGGCGTGGGGGTGGCGGTTCTTGCGGGCCCGCGCGTCGGTGTAGATCTTTGCGGCCCACTGGCTGCCGTGGCGGCTGTTGTCCGCGAAAGTCGTGATCGCGACACGGGCTCTCCGGTTCGTCGCGAAACGGAAGGTCACGGCGTGGGACTTCCCGGAGGCCCGGGTGACAGGGACGACTCCGGTCCCGGCGATGAAGTGCTCGCAGGACTCGGCGCGTTCGGGGATCGGACCGACCTCGCCGATGATCTGGCCGAGGTTGACCTTCCCGATGCGGGGCATGGAGGCCAGCAGCGGCGCGTAGGGGTGTACTTCGACGGCGGTGGCGATCTCGCGGTCCAGCTCGCGGATCGTGGCGCGCATGGCCCGCACGAGCTGGACCTGGACGCGGGCGAGCGTGGCGACGGTGGCCTCGCCGAGCCGGGTGGCGGCGGCCGGGGCGGCGCGCAGGCGCTCGATGAGCTGCTCCCAGCGGTCCACGCGGGTGCCGGAGTTGTCCATGACGCTGACGTCGTGGGTCTCGGTCGCCCAGTCCCATCCGATGAACACGAAAGAAGTACTCCTGTGACGTCGACGGAGCACCTGCCCGGTGGTGAGGTCGTCTGCCGGGAGCTCATTAATCGGCCCTCTGCGGGGCGTGTCCCTGAAGCCGATCAGACGGCCTCGGCCCGGCGGGGCCGGCGTAACTCATGCTGGCCGCCGAACGGCTCGCGCGCTTGGCCGTGCACCCACCGGGACCGAGAGGCCACAACCCTACCGAAGAGGGCTGTAGAAGGGATGGTCCTCTAATGAGCGCGCCGAATGCCGCCACCGGTGATGTGCACCCGCTGGACAGCCCGGTCCGCGCCGCACTGACCGGCCCGCACGCCCACTTCGCCGAGGGCCGTGGCCGGATCCTGCGCTACCCGGCGGACGTGGCCCCGTGGGTCGCGATCCCGGATGCGCCTCAGGCCGAGGACTGGGACGACGCGGCGGCGCTCGTCGGACCCGGTGGCGCCGTCACCATCACGGCCTTCCGCGAGCCGCCGCCGGACGGCTGGGAGATCGTCTTCCGGGCCGAGGGTGTCCAGCTCGTCGACGCCGGGGTCGCGACAGCGCCCTTCCCCGGGGCCCTACGGCTCGGACCCGCCGATGTGCCCGACATGCTCGAACTGGTCGAGCGCACCCGGCCGGGGCCGTTCCTGCCCCGCACCGTCGAGCTCGGCACCTACCTCGGGATCCGGCGCGAAGGCGTGCTCGTCGCGATGGCCGGCGAGCGGCTGCGCCTGCCGGGCTGGAGCGAGATCAGCGCCGTCTGCACGGACGAGTCCGTACGCGGCCAGGGGCTCGGCACCGGGCTGGTGCGCGCCGTCGCCCACGAGATCAGGCAGCGCGGCGAAACGCCGTTCCTGCACGCTGCCGCCTCCAACACCAACGCCGTCCGGCTCTACGAATCCCTGGGCTTCGTGCTCCGCCGCCGGACGTCCTTCCTCTCGGCGCTCGTCCCGGAACGGCTGCCGACGCGCCTGCCGGTTCCCGGCAGTGTCCACGGCGACCGCGACGCCCGCACGGCAGCCGTGCGCTGACCCTCGGCACGGGACCTTCGGCCCGGCAGCT
This sequence comes from Streptomyces sp. NPDC006510, assembly GCF_040611955.1. NCBI lineage: Bacteria > Bacillati > Actinomycetota > Actinomycetes > Kitasatosporales > Streptomycetaceae > Streptomyces > Streptomyces sp. NPDC006510. The sequence continues at coordinate 24,688 of NZ_JBEXPH010000113.1, forward strand.
CCGGGCCGAAGGCCACTGCCGCCTCCCGCATCGGGACCTTCGGCGCGTCCCCAGAGGCCGTAAGCCTCGTGTGCCGCCCCCTCGGAGCCGGGTGCACTGGTACCGAACGCCGGCACCGGTCCGGCAGAACCTGGGAGGAGTCAGCCGTGACGATCGGGCTCCGGCGCCGCCTTGCCACACGTGGAGCGACGCTCCCGGGGCCGGACGCGGGGGAGGCGGCCGCTCGCGCGCCACGGGTCGGGAACCTCGCGCTGTTCGGCGGACTGGCCCTGCTGACGGCCGTGGTGGTCCTACTGGACCTGCGGACCGGCGAGGACCTGAGCCTCGTACCGCTGCTGGTGGTCGTCCCCGCGCTCGTCTCGGTCTTCGGAACGGTCCGGCAGACCGTGGGCGTGTCCACCTTGATCATGATCGTCGTCGTCGGATCGCACCTGATGACCGACGGCACGTTCTGGGACATCGCCACCGGCGTCGTCTTCACCGTGCTGGCCTGCCTCCTGGGGATCGCCGCCTGCGCGCTGCGGATCCGACACGCCACGCAGATAGCCAGGCTGCGCTCCGCCGCCGTCGCGCTCCAGCGCCAGATCCTGCGCCCGCTGCCCATCCTGACCGACCAGATCCTCGCCCACGGCATCTATACGCCGATCGAGGAGGACCGGCTGGTCGGCGGCGACATCTACGAGGTCGTCCAGTCGCCCTACGGAACCAGGGTGATCATCGGGGACGTCCAGGGCAAGGGTCTCGCCGCGATCGGGGCGGGCTTCGCCGTGCTCGGGGCGTTCCGGGAAGCGGCCATCCGCGAGCCCGTCCTGACGGGTGTCGTCGATGCCCTGGAGGACGCGGTCGCCAGGCACAACACGTTCTCCGCCCAGACCGGGGAGACCGAACGCTTCGTCACCGCCCTGGTGCTCGGCTTCGACGGGAGCGACCGGGTCCAGGCCGTCAACTGCGGCCATCTGCCGCCCCGGCTGCTGCACGACGGCGTGGCCGGTGCCGTCGCGCTGCGCCGCACCTCCGTTCCGCTGGGCATGGCGGAGCTCAGCCATGAGGCGAGGGCCACCGAACGGCTGGACTTCCCGCCCGGCGCCACGCTGCTGCTCTTCACCGACGGGGTCACCGAGGCCCGCGACGCGTCCGGCGCCTTCTATCCGCTGGATGCCCGGCTGGGCCGCTGGGCGGAGCGGGCACCGTACGAGGTGCTGGAGGCGCTCGATGCCGACCTCGACTCCTTCTCCGGAGGCGTGCGGCGCGACGACATCGCCGCGCTCGCCCTGCGCCGGGTAGCGGCCGGCGACCCCGGCCGCCCCATGACCGTCGGCCATGGCGCCCGCCGGGCGGCCGAGGCGTTCAGCGGCCGGTAACCAGGGTCGCTCGGCCGCGGCGAAGGTCCGTGAACTCACCGGCGGGATCGGCGCACAGGTCATCCTCGACTTCGTCGGAGCGCCGCCCACCGTCGCCACCGCCGGAGCCGCGGCCGCCATCGACTCCGACGTCACGATCGTCGGCCTCGGCGGAGGTGCGCTGCCGGTCGGCTTCGGCTCCCTGCCGTACAACACGACGGTCACCTCCCCGTACTGGGGCTCGCGCTCCGAGCTCGCCGAGGTGCTCGACCTCGCCCGCACCGGCTCGGTCGAGGTCCATGTGGAGACGTACTCCCTGGACGAGGCGCCGCTGGCGTACGAGCGACTGCACCACGGCAAGATCAACGGCCGCGCGGTCATTCTCCCCAACGGCTGACCGGCCCGGATCTCCTTCCCGCTCACGGTCTCGCGGGCCGTCGCACGGTGCGGCGGCCCGCATCGTCGTACCCGCGACCGTTGCGCGCCGCGCCCGCCCGGGGTGAGACTCGGCGGATGGAATTCGTCGTGCTGATGACCCTGCCCGGACTGGTGATCGGGCTGACCGCGGTCGCCTTTCTCGATCAGCTGATGCTGCGTGCGGGGCGGGCAGGCCTGCTGCCCTGGCGCAACGGCGCACGGCAGGGGCAGGTGGCGGCGACGGGGTTCGAGCAGCTGCATGCGAGCCTCTCGCCCGGCAAGCAGAACGAGCTCAAGGAGCGACAGAGCGCCCTGCTGATGCGTGACGACGAGGAGGACGGCGCCCCGCCCCACCGCTCCACCGTCGACCTCGACGGCGGCCGCGCCGTCATCCGCCTGCCCGGCAGCGCCACCCGGTAGAGCACCGGCGCCAGGTCGTGTCCGCCCCCGACTGCCGGGGCGTCTCAGCTCATCGCGTTGCCACCAGGGGGCGCAGCGGGGTGTCGCGCAGCCGGATCACCGCCGGGGCGCAGCGCCGTGCCGCGATCGTCAGCAGCCAGGCGACGAGCGCGCCGGTCACCAGCCCGATCAGCACATCGTGCGGGTAATGCACACCGATCCACACCCGGGACGCGGCCATCAGCACGGCTGCGGGCACCGCGATCGCCCCGAGTCTGCGGTCGGTCAGCCAGATCGCCGTCGCCGCGGCCGCCGCGATGGCGGCGTGATTGCTGGGGAAGGACCAGTCGCCGAGCGCCGGGCACGCCTCCACCGTCACGACATGGAGGGTCTGGCACGGCCGTTGTTCGTGGAAGACCGACTTCACCAGGTCGTTGGCGAGATACGCGGCCACCACGACGAGCGGGGCGCAGAGCGCCATGGCGGTGCGAGCGGGGTCAGTGGAGCGCGAGCGCCACCAGGACGCGAGCATCAGCAGGGCGAACAGGGCCAGCCCGTAGTCCGACCAGACGCGGATGACGGAATCCAGGGCAGTGGGGGAGCGCTGGGCCAGCTCGGTGATCCAGGTGTACACACCACCGTCGATCGAGGTGGCGGTGGAAGCGAGCGGCATCAGCTGTTCTCCCCCTGGGGGGTGCGCCGGCCCCGGGAGCGGAGCAGTTCGGCGGCGAGCGGGATGAGGGAGACCACGACCACGAGGGCGACGATCGGCAGCAGATAGCGGTCGACATTCGGCACCGAGGACCCCAGCGCATAGCCCGCCAGGACCAGACCGACGGTCCAGACCACCCCGCCGACGACCTGCCAGAGCGTGAACACCCGGGCCGGGACGTCGAGCGCCCCGGCCAGCGGGTTGAGGGATCCGGACCCCATCGCCTCGGGATCGGTGACGTTCTTGACTCCCAGGCAGTACACGTCCACCAGGAACCCGGTGACGGTCACCCTGCTGGC
>NZ_JBEXPH010000114.1:0-27517 GCF_040611955.1 Streptomyces sp. NPDC006510
CGCTCGCACAGGGACATCAGCTCGGCGGGGGTGATGCGTTCGGCCGGGTCGGCGATCAGGCAGCGTTCGAGCACCGCGCGCAGTTCGGCCGGGTAGCCGTCCAGCCGCGGCGGGCGGCTGGCGGTGTTGGCGATCTGGGTGGCGACGGTGAGCGCCCCGCCCGCACCGTACGGATGCCGTCCGGTCGCCGCGACAGCCGCGATCAGCCCCAGCGAGAAGACGTCCGTGGCCGGACCGACCTGCTCGCCGAGCGCGTGCTCCGGCGACATGAACTGCGGTGTGCCGATCACTCCGCTGCCGGTGAGCTGCGTCGCGTCGGCGGCGCGGGCGATCCCGAAGTCGATGACGTACGGGCCGGTCGCGCCGAGCAGGATGTTGCCGGGCTTCAGGTCGCGGTGGACGACCCCGGCCGCGTGGATGGCGGTCAGCGCCTGTGCGGTGCAGCCGACGAGCCGGAAGACCGTGGGCAGGGGCAGCGGGCCGCAGGTTTCGACGGCCGCCTGGAGCGCCAGTCCGGGTACGAACGCCGAGGCCAGCCAGGGGAGCGGGCCGGAGGTGTCGTGGTCGACGACCGGGACCAGGTGGTAGCCCTGCACGCGCCGGGCGGCCTGCACCTCCTGGTCGAACCGGCGGCGGAATTCCGGATCGTCGCCGAACTCGCGGCGGATCAGCTTCAGGGCGACGGCCTGACCGCCCCGGGTGTGCGAGAGGTAGACGGTGCCCATCCCGCCCTCGCCGATCCGGGCGATCAGCCGGTATCCGGCGATCTCGCGCGGATCCTGGGGGCCGAGAGGTGTGAGCACGTCGCCGGTGCCGGTACTGATGGGAGCCTCCCCCGCTCATCACTGCAAGTGTGCCGGATGAGACTACGACAAGTTCCGGGCCGTCAATCAGCGATCCTGCAACGGATTTCGGCGTATCCGGCGATTCCATTCGGCGGCCAGTGGATCACGCACGGTCGGCACATAGGTGGGCGTGTACGCGGACGGGCGGGGCCGGGTCGCCGTCTCGATCCGGGCCACGGCCGCGGCCACCGGGTCCGGCAGCCAGCCGGTGAAGACCCGCAGGCCCCGGCCGTCCTCCCCGGCGAGCGCCTGCCCGCACAGTTCGGCGACCTCGCGGGCGGTGGGGCGCTCCTCGGGCCGGGCCGCCAGGCAGCGCCGGAGCAACTGCCGCAGCGGCCGCGGGTGGTGGTCCAGAAGCGGGGGCTCGCGGTCGGTGCCCGCGATCCGGGCGGCGACGGCGAGGCCGTGGCCCCGGCCGTACGGATGCTGCCCGGTGGCGGCCTCGGCGGCCAGCAGTCCGAGCGTGAACACATCGGACGCGGTGGTGAGTTCCCTGCCCAGCGCGTGCTCGGGCGACATGTGTTTCGGGCTGCCGATCAGCCGCCCCACCGTCGTGAGGGTCCGGGTGTCGGCCGCCCGCGCGATCCCGAAGTCGAGCAGCCAGGGGCCGCTCGCGGAGAGCAGCAGATTGCCGGGCTTGATGTCCCGGTGGATGACTCCGGCGGTGTGGACGGCGTCCAGCGCGCCTGCCAGGCAGCCGGTCAGCTGGAGCACCGCGGCCGTCGGCAGCGGTCCGTGCGCGCCGAGGACGGCGTCCAGCGGCAGGCCGGGCACGTACTGGGTGGCGAGCCAGGGCTGCGTTCCCTCGGTGTCGTGGTCGACGACGGGCACCAGGTGGTACCCGGAGACCCGGCGGGCCGCGGCCACCTCACGGGCGAATCGCACCCGGAACTCCGCGCTCTGCGCGTACTCCCGGCGGATCACCTTCAGGGCGACGGGCTGGCCGCCCCGGGTGTGCGAGAGGTAGACGGTGCCCATCCCGCCCTCGCCCACCCGGGCCCGCAGGGCGTAGCCGGAGATCTCCCGCGGATCGTCCGCGCGCAGCGGTCCCGGTACGCCGTCCTGCATGTGCCCCCCTGAGCGGATCCGGGGTCTGGCGCAACCCCGTCGTGCGGCAGGGGAGTTTATCGCCCCGGCCGCCGCGCCCCTACTTCTTTCCGGAGGTGAACCGCTCGTACGCCGCCACGACCTCGTCCGCCGGGCCGTCCATCCGCAGCGTCCCCGCCTCCAGCCAGATCGCCCGGTCGCAGGTCTCGGTGATCGACTTGTTGCTGTGGCTGACCAGGAAGACCGTGCCGGCCTCCTTGCGCAGCTCGATGATCCGTTCCTTGCTGCGCCGCTGGAACCTGGCGTCGCCGGTGGACAGCGCCTCGTCGATCAGCAGGACGTCGTGGCTCTTGGCGGCGGCGATGGAGAAACGCAGCCGGGCGCCCATGCCGGAGGAGTACGTACGCATCGGCAGGGTGATGAAGTCGCCCTTCTCGTTGATGCCGGAGAAGTCGACGATCCCCTGGTAGCGCTCGCGGATCTGGGTGCGCGTCATGCCCATCGCGAGGCCGCCGAGGACCACGTTGCGCTCACCGGTCAGATCGCTCATCAGCGCGGCGTTCACCCCGAGCAGCGAGGGCTGGCCCTGGGTGTGCACCCGGCCCTTCGTCGCGGGCAGCAGCCCGGCGATCGCCTTGAGCAGGGTCGACTTCCCCGAGCCGTTGGAGCCGATCAGGCCGATGGCCTCGCCCTTGTACGCGGCGAAGCTCACCCCCTTCACGGCGTGCACCTCGCGCACCCCGGGGGCCTGCCGGCGCGAGACGATCCGGCTGAGCGCCGAGGTGGCGCTGCCCTTTCCGGTACGGGCGCCGTTGACCTTGTACGTGATGTGGACGTCGTCCACGACGACGGTCGGCACCCGCTCGTTGTTGTCAGCCATGTCGTCAGCCACGTCCGTACCGCTCCTCCGCCTGCCAGAAGTACACGAATCCGCCGACGCCGCACACGAGCGCCCAGCCCGCGGCGATCGCCCACACATGCGGCGGGAGGTGGGACGCGCCGAAGCTGTCGATGAGCGCGAACCGCATCAGATCGATGAAGACGGCGGCCGGATTGCACTCCAGCATCACCATCACGAAGTGCGGGACACGGTCCCCCTTGAGCATCGTGTCCACGCTCCACATGACCCCGGACGCGTACATCCAGGTGCGCAGGACGAACGGCATCAGCTGCGCGATGTCCGGCGTCCGGGCGGCCAGCCGCGCCACCACCATGGAGACACCGGTGTTGAACACGGCCTGCAGGAACAGCGCCGGGATCGCCAGCAGCCAGGACGGCTGGGGGAACTGCCCGAACCCCACCAGGATCAGCACCAGCGCGCCCAGTGAGAACAGCAGCTGCTGGAGCTGTTGCAGGGCCAGCGCGATCGGCAGCGAGGCGCGCGGAAAGTGCAGCGCCCGGACGAGCCCCAGATTGCCGCTGATCGCACGGGTGCCCGCGGTGATCGAGCTGCTGGTGAAGGTCCAGATGAAGACGCCGGTGACGAGGAACGGGACGAAGTCCTCGACGTTGCGCTTGGTGTTCATCAGGACGCCGAAGATGAAGTAGTAGACCGTCGCGTTCAGCAGCGGCGTCATGATCTGCCAGATCTGGCCGAGCTTCGCCTGGCTGTACTGGGCGGTCAGCTTGGCGGTGGCGAACGCCGTGATGAAGTGCCGGCGTCCCCACAGCTGCCGGACGTACGCCACCAGCGAGGGCCGGGCCCCGCTCATCGTGAGTCCGTGCCGGGCGGCGAGCGCGGCGAGCTCGCCCGGTGCGTACACCGGGAAGGGCGCGGCGGCGGGGGAGTCGGCCGGGGCCGCTGGGGTTGCTGTCTGGCTCACCACGATCGCTTTCGACGGGAGGGCAGGAGCGACGACCGACGGAACGGGACCGTATCGTCGCAACGCCGAGGGTAGGACGTACTCACGTCGCAACGCAACCGTTCCGTCGTCACGGACTATGATTCGGCCATGACCACCGACCCGGGAACCCGCCGCCGTGTCCCCGCCGGAGCCGCCGTGCTGCGCGAGGACGTCACCGATGCGATTCGCAGTGCCGTCTTCGAGGAACTGGCCGCGGTGGGCTTCGCCCGGATGTCGATGGAGGGGATCGCGCGGCGCGCGGGAGTCGGCAAGACCGCCGTGTACCGCCGCTGGAAGTCCAAGCTGGCGCTGGTCCTCGACCTGGTCTCCGCCGTCGCGGCCCAGGGCATGCCGGCTCCGGCCACCGGTTCGCTGTACGGGGATGTCCGGGCCGTGCTCGAACTCGCCTCGTACGCCCTGCGCCACCCCGTCGCCTCGCAGGTCATCCCGGACCTGCTGGTCGAGGCGGCCCGCAATCCGGAGATCTCCGACACGATCAAGGCCGCCCTGCTGGACCCGCAACAGGGCATCGCCGCCGTGGTCGTACGGGACGCCGTGGCCCGCGGCGAACTGCCCGAGGACAGCGACCCGGACCGGGCGCTGGACCTGATCGTCGGCCCGCTCTACTGGCGGCTCGCCGTGGTCCGCGGCCCGCTGCCCAAGGGCCATCTCGACGACTTGGCGACCGCCGCGGTCGCCGCCCTCAAGAGCTGAGCGGTCGGTTCAGGGCCGGTCCGCCAGCAGCCGGTCCGCGACCCGGGCAGCCGCCCCGCCGTCGTCCAGGTCGCAGAAGTCCCGGCGGAAGCTCTCGTACGCCTCCGCGTGCCGGGCCGCCGAGGCGGTCAGGGTGCCGGTGTCACGCAGCAGCGCGGCGACCTCGTCCGCCCCGGCGAGCAGCGGGCCCGGCGCCCGGGTCTCGAAGTCCAGGCAGAAGCCGCGCACCGTGTCGCGGTAGTGCTCCAGGTCGTAGGTGTGGAAGACCATCGGGCGGCCGGTGTGCGCGAAGTCGAACATCAGGCCCGCGTAGTCCGTGACCAGCACGTCGGCGATCAGCAGCAGCTCCGCGGTGTCCGGGTGCGCCGACACGTCGCACACGCCGGGCCGCTCGGGCACGCTCCCGGTCACCCGCGGATGGCGGCGCACCAGCACGGTGTGGGACGCGCCGATGGACCGCGCCAGTGCGGCCGGGTCGAGCGCCGGGTCCCAGCGGTAGCGGAGCCGTCCGCCGTCGGCGCCGGAGGGATGGGCCAGCTGGTCGCGGTAGGTCGGCGCGTACAGCACGACCCGGCGGCCGTACGGGATGCCGAGCCTGCGCCGTACCCGCTCCGCGGTCTTGGCGCGGTCGGTCGAGAAGAGCAGGTCGTTGGCGGGGGAGCCCGCTTCCAGGACCTCGCCCCCGTAGCCGAGCGCGCGTCGCAGCAGCGGGGTGGAGTGGCGGCTCGGGGAGACCAGGACGGACCACTGGGCCGACCGGTGCGGCAGCGTGGCGAGCTCCTGGTGGTCGGCGTACAGGGTGCCGCCCAGATCCGTGCCGAAGCGGCCGAGCGGGGTGCCGTGCCAGGTCTGCACGACGGTCTGGCCGGGCCGCCGTTCGAACCACTCGGGCAGGTGGTCGGCAGTGACGACACGGCGGGACCGCGCCAGCGCCTCGTACCAGGCGGCGCTGTGCTCGACGACCGGGACAGCGGTGGGCGGGACGTGCCCGTGGACCCCGTCGGTGACCCAGAGATGCTCCGACTCCACTCCCCGGCGCAGGAGTTCGGCGTGGACGGCACGCGGTGAGTCGCCGCCCGTGTAGAGGACCGCGTCCCGCAGCGGCATCGCGCGCCGGGCCGGATAGTGCGTGCCACGCAGCTCGGCCCGGCGGTACGCGCCGCGTTCGGCGGGCGCGAGGACCGGCCCGGCCCACACCGTCAGCCGGTCGCCGAACCGGCGGTCCAGCGCGAACTCCCGCCCGGGCACGGGCGCCGCGGCGACCGGGCCGCTCCGGCGCAGCGGCAGCCGGGCGGCGAGCGCGGTCAGCACCCGGACCGGCCGGCCGCCCAGATAAGCGTCCCAGCGGCCCTCGTGCAGCCCGGCGGCCACCGAGGGCGCGAGGAACGCGGTGAAGCGACGCCCTCCGTACGCCGCCCCTTCGCCGGCCCCCGCGGACCCCACCGCGCGCCGCTCGCCGTGGGTGACGGGCACCGACACCGTCTCGCGCAACGCCTCGTGCCGCAGTACGAGGCGGTCCGGGCCCTCGTCCTGCTCTGCGCCCGTACCGGCGCCGGTCACCCCCTCCACCCGCAGCGCACCGTCCGGCGTCCACACGGCCCCGTCCACGAACGGCTGCCCGCTCAGGTCCAGCACCAGCTCGCCCGCAGCGTCGGCCACCACCGGCGGCGCCGACTCCGGGGCCGCCGCGAGCGGCACCCGCGACCCGTCGGCCAGCACCAGCCGCGCCCGCCACCGCCCGCCGGGCTCCGGCTCGACCTCGCGCGGCGCCCGGTGCGGCGCCGGTGGCGCGGCCGCCATCCCGGCGAGGTCGGCGAGCGGGATCCGTACCGTGAAGCGGCCGTCCGGCCGGCATTCGACGGGGTGGCCGAATTCCTGGTCCGTCACCCCCTCGCAGGTCAGCACCAGGGCCTTCGGCCGGACGCCCCCGTACAGCCGGCCGGTCAGCTCCAGGTCCTCGCCGAAGCGATGGGTCTCGCAGCGGGCGGGCAGCCGCTCCAGGGTCAGCCGGAGCCGCCCGCCCCGGTAGTCGAGCACCGCCCGTCGCCCGTCGCCCAGGTCATGGACGAGCGGCTGGACGGCCCCCGCCTCCACGGCCCGCACCGCCACCCGGCGGACCGTGCCCTGGGCGGCCACCATCATGCCCACCAGCCAGCCGCCGGGCCGCAGCCGGCGCGGGTCGAGGGTCATCTCGAAGCCGGAGTGGTCGTAACCGTGCAGCTGCTGGCCGGAGTCGACGGTCGCCTCGGGCGCGGGCACGCCGCGTACCGGCACCGTCCGCAGCTGCTGGCCGCGGGTCGACCGCACCATGCCCACCTTCAGCGAGTGGCGCGGTGTCGCGGCCGGCAGATTGCGGATGTACGCGTAACCGCGCAGCCGCAGCTTCCCGTCGTCGCCCCACCGCGCCTCCAGCAGCCGGGCCACGGCCGGGAGATCGGCACGGGCCGGACGGGCGGTGTCCGGGATGCCGGGGAATCCGGCCTGCCGCCGCCCCGGTACCCCGCCGACCGTGAACGTCCCCGCGCCGTTGGCCCGTTCGAAGGCCAGCACCTCCAGCAGCTCCGTGAGCCGGCGCTCCTTCACCAGCTGCCACTTGATCCGCAGCTCCACCGGCAGCTCGTGGGCCACGGCCCGGTCCGCGCGGCCCGCCCCGTCCATCCGCTCCATCCGGTCCAGGAACGCCCCGGCGTCCGCCATGAACGCGTTCCGGTACTCGGGCCCGCCCATGGTGAGCCCCTCCAGGAAGTACACGAAGTCGTCGCGCAGGCACGAGAGGTCGTAGCGGCGCCGCGCCCCGCCGTTCGCCACCCCGCCCCGGCCCGCCAGGAACGCGCTGACCTGCTCGCACGCCGAGATCCGGTCCCGTACGCCCTTCACGTCCGTGCGCCGCCGAGTGATCGATCCCTCCCGGACCCGCCAGTAGTAGACGTGCTCGTGCAGCACGTCCACCGAGCCGGCGAGATAGTGCGCCGGGATCACCACCGGGGTGTCCTCGTAGAGCTTCCCCTCCGGGAAGGCGAAGGCGTGCCGGTCCCAGAAGGAGCGCCGGAACACCTTGTTCCAGGCGACCCGGTCGGCGAGCAGCCGCGGATCGCGGCTGATGTGGGTGCGGGCCCGGCTGCCGGTCAGCCAGCGGTACTGCCAGGCCTGCTGCCGCCCCTGCTCGTTCAGCCGCCACACATTGCCGGTCGCGAGGTCGGAACCGGTCGACTCCAGCGAGCCCAGCATCCGCGCGTAGGCGTCGTGGACGACGATGTCGTCGCTGTCGACGAACGCCAGATACGGCACGTCCGGCGTGGTGTGCCGCACACCCGTGTTGCGGGCCGCGCTCAGTCCCCCGTTGGGGCGGCGGACGCAGCGGAAGCGGCGGTCGCGGGCGGCGAAGTCCTCGGCGATGGCCGTACTGCCGTCCGTCGAACCGTCGTCCACGAGGACCACCTCGATGTCGGTGACCGACTGTTCGGCCACCGAGCGCAGACAGTCCTCCAGATAGTCCTCGACGTTGTGGACCGGGACGACGACACTGAGGCGCGGCTTCATGCCCGGTCAACCGGGGCGGACGCCCCGGGTCACCGGCACTGCCCCGAACGGGTGAACACGCGATTCGGTGCGCGGTGACCGCGCGATTACGCTCGGCTGCCATGCTTCTCAGTGTTGTCGTGCCCGTCCACCGGGTTCAGGGCTATCTCAGGGCGGCCGTCGAGTCCGTGCTCGGCCAGGTTCCCGGTGAGCCGGAGCTGCTCGTCGTGGACGACGGGTCCCGGGACGGCGGCGCGGACATCGCCGCCGAGTTCGCGCGGCGCGACGCCCGGGTCAGGGTGCTCACCCTCCCCGGGCACCCCGGCGCGGGCCCGGCCCGCGACGCCGGGGCGGCCGCGGCGCGCGGGCGGTACCTGCTCTTCCTCGACGGCGACGGCCTGCTGCGGCCGGGCGCGCTGGAGGCGATCGGCGACCGGCTGGCCACGGGCGAGCCGGACGTACTCCTCCTCGGACACGACCGCGTCAACTGGTGGGGCGAGGTCTCGGTCCCGCAAACCGCGGCCGACGGCCTGTCCACCGCCGTCCCGCGGATCTTCCGCCGCGCCTTCTGGACCGGGCACGGACTCCACTTCACCGACGGCCCCTACGAGGACGTGCTCCCCGTCCACCGGGCCACCCTCCTCGCCGCCGACGCCGGCACGCTCGACACCCTCGACCGGATCTGCGTCCGCCACCGCGTCCGCCGCTCCGGCACCCCCGCCACCACCCCGGGCCGCCACCACTTCGCGATCCTGGACGCATACCGGCAGTTGCTCGCCGAGACCGGCGACGACCCCCGGATCCGGGCGGCGCGCACCCGCCACCTGCTCGCCGTACTGGACGACCCCGGCCGGATCGCCCCCGGGGACCGTGCCGCCTTCCACCGCGCCGCCGAACTCCCCGGCAGCTACCCCGCCCACCGCGTCCGGGAGGCCGCCGATGCCGCCCGCACCCGCACCCGGGCCGCCCTGGTCCGCGGCAAGAAGACGCTCCGGGCCGGACTCACCCGTGCCGCCTACCGCACCGACCTGCTGCGGCCGCTGGACCCGAACCTCGCGGTGTACGGCGCCTACTGGAACCGCGGGGTCGCCTGCAACCCGGCCGCGATCCACGCCAAGGCCCTCGAACTCGCCCCGCACATCCGGGGCGTCTGGGCCGTCTCCTCCCGGCACCGCGACCGACTGCCGCCCGGCACCCCGCACGTCGTCGAGGGGTCCCTCGCCTACTGGCGGATCATGGCCACCGCCACGTATCTGATCAACAACTCCAGCTTCCCCGGCGGCTTCACCAAACGCCCCGGCCAGCGCTATCTCCAGACCCACCACGGCACCCCGCTGAAGACCATGGGCCTGGACCAGCGCGACTACCCGGCCCTCACCGACGGCATCGGCTTCGAGAAGATCGTCGCCCACGCCGACCAGTGGGACTTCTCCCTCTCCGCCAACCCGCACTCCACCGAGATCTGGGACCGGGTCTACCCCTCCGGGTACGAGCATCTGAACCTCGGCTACCCGCGCAACGACGTCTTCTTCACCGCCACCCCCGAGCGGACCGCCGCGATCCGGCGGGAACTCTCCCTCGACCCGGACCGGACCGTGCTGCTGTACGCGCCCACCCACCGCGACTACCGCAAGGGCTTCGTCCCCCACCTCGACCTGGAACGCCTGGCCCGCGAACTCGGCCCGCAGTACGTGCTGCTGGTCCGCGCGCACTACTTCTACGGCCGCTCGGTCCGGCTGGGCGGCGCCCGGGTGGTGGACGTGACGGGACATCCGTCCGTCGAGGAACTCTGCCTGGTCTCCGACGCGTTGATCACCGACTACTCGTCCCTGATGTTCGACTACGCCTGCCTGGACCGCCCGATCGTCAGCCACGTCCCGGACTGGGCCGCCTACCGGGCCTCGCGCGGCACCTACTTCGACCTGCTCTCCGGACGCCCCGGCGACACCCCCGGCGCCGTCACCACCAGCGAGGACGAACTGCTGGACGTGTTCAGGACCGGTGAGTGGTGCTCGGCGCGGACGACCGGGCTGCGGGCGGCGTTCCGGGAGCGCTTCTGCCCGTACGACGACGGGCACGCGGCCGAACGCGTGGTGCGCCGGCTGTTCCTGGGCGGCACGGAGCAGGACCGTACGGCAACCGGGGCGCAGTCGATGTCACCCGTTCGGGAGAGACCGGGACCGGTGACCCCCGGCCCGTCACGGGGTTGAGCCGTACGGACAACCAGGCCCCGATGAACGGACGTGCCCAACATGTCGCCACGGCTCAGTGTCGTCGTACCCGTCCACAACGTCGAGCTCTATCTGACGGACTGCCTGAAGTCCCTCGCGGAGCAGACCATGACCGACCTGGAGGTGGTGATGGTCGACGACGGGTCCACCGACGACAGCGCGACCCTGGCCGCCGCCTTCGCCGAACAGGACGGCAGGTTCCGGCTGGTGAGCCAGGACAACGGCGGGCTCGGGCACGCCCGTAACACCGGGGTCCGCAACTGCGACCCCGGCGCCCGCCATCTCGCCTTCGTCGACAGCGACGACGTGCTCCCGCCCCGCGCGTACGAACTCCTCGTCGGCGCCCTGGACGAGACGGGCTCGGACCTCGCGTCCGGCAATGTGCTGCGGCTGCGGGCCGGCGGCCGGCTCCAGCAGTCGCCCAACTTCCGCAAGCCCATGGCGACCACCCGGCTGCGCACCCACATCTCGCGGGACTGGGACCTGGCCGCCGACCGGATCGCCTGCAACAAGGTCTTCCGCCGGTCCTTCTGGGACGAGCACGCCTTCGCCTTCCCGGTCGGCGCCCTCTACGAGGACATCCCGGTCGTCCTGCCCGCCCACTTCCTGGCCCGCTCCGTCGACGTGCTGAAGGACGCCGTCTACCACTGGCGCGACCGGGCGGGCTCGATCACCACCCGCCGCGCCGTCGTCCGCGGCGTCCAGGACCGGGTCTCGCACGTGCTGGGCGTCTCCGCCTTCCTCGACGAGCACCGCAGCGCCGCCGACAAACGGCGGTACGAGTCACATGTGCTCGCCAACGACCTCTGGTACTTCATGGAGGCGCTGCCCGACGGCGACGAGGAGTACCGGCGCGCCTTCGTCACGTACGCCAACGAGTTCACCGACCAGGTCGACCCGGCCGTCCTCGACGCGCTGCCGCTGCGACTGCGCCTGATGTGGCACCTCGTGCGCGAACGGCGGACCGGTGAACTGCTGGACCTGCTCGCCTTCGACCGGGCCGAGCCGGGCGCGTTCGCGGTACGGGGCGTGCGCCGCCGCAGCGCCTCCTTCCCGGCCCTCACCCGGCCGGTGCCCCGCTCGGTGCTGCGGGTGGGCGAGCGGGACCTGCCGCTCACCGCCCGGCTGCGGGACGCCCGTTGGCAGGGCGGCAAGCTGCACCTCAAGGGCTACGCGTACATCCGCAACCTGCCGGCCGGCTCGCGGGCCGGCGAGTTCCGGGCCGGCTGGCTGCGGGCCGGGCGCCGGCACGTGCTGCCGCTGCGGCTGCGGACGGTCGACGAGCCGGAGGCCACCGCCCGGTCCCGGCAGAGCCTGCACGACTACGACAGGTCCGGCTTCGAGACCGTCATCGACCCGGCGAGGCTCCGCATCGACGCGGGCGGCAGCCTCGAACGCCTCACCTGGCGCCTGGAGATCGGCATCGCCGGGCATGGCATGCTGCGCCGTTCCGAGCTCTCGACGGACGAGGCGGCCGCTCCGCCGCCCGTGCACCGCCCCGACGGCGACCACCGCATCGTGCCCGCCTTCGACGGCGGCAAGCTGGTGCTGCACGCCGAGCGGATCGACGCCCGGTTCGAGACGCACCGCGCGGGCGACACCGGCGACGGGACCGCCGCCGTGGTCATCGACGGGATGATCCGCGACCGCCTCGGCAAGGGGCCGCTGCGCCTCGTGCTCACCCACCGCCCCTCCGGCACCACCTTCGACCGCCCGGTGACGGTGCACGAGGGGGCCGTGCCCTCGGCGGCGGGGTGGCGGCGGTTCACCGCGGACGTCCCGCTCGGCGCCTTCGCCGACGCCCGGCCGGACACGGAGCGGGGGGCGGGGCGCGCCCAGCTGTCGTACAGCCTGCATCTCGTCGGACCGGACGGCCGCCGGACGCCGGTCGACGTGCCGGGGCCGGTGCTGCCGGGCCGCTACCCGCTGGCCGGGAACGGCGACGAGCGGCGCGAGCTCGGACTCACCACCAGCTCCCGCGGCAATCTGCTGATCAGCGACCGCACCGTGCAGCCCGTCGTCGGCCTGGCGACCTGGACGGGGGACGGACAGCTCCTCCTGGAGGGCACCTTCCCCGACCTCCCGGACCGGCCGGTCGAGCTGGTGGCCAGGCACAGCGGGCACGGCGAGGAGGCCGTCTTCCCCCTCGCCCTCTCCGGGGCCGCCGGGGCCCGGCGGTTCAGGGCCGCGCTCCGGCCGGATGCCGTCGAGGGCCCCGGCGGGAAACTGCCGCTGGGCCAGGGGAACTGGTACCTCTTCCTCCGCGAGAAGGGCGCGCGGGACGAGGCGGGCGACGCCCCGCTGCGCATCCCGGCCGCCGCCCACCGCACCCTGCCCGCCGCCCGCACCCTCGCCGGCCGGACGTACGTCGTCGAGCGGCGCTTCCACGACCAGCTGCTGATCAACAGCGCGCCGGTGCTCACCGCCGGTGAACGCGGCCCGCGCGGCAAGCGGCTGCTGCGCGAGGGCTACCGGGCCCGGCGCATCGCACCGCTGCGCGACACGGTGCTGTACAGCAGCTTCGACGGCCGGCAGTACTCCGACTCGCCGCGCGCCATCCACGAGGAAGTGGCCCGGCGCGGCGCCGAGCTGGAGCATCTGTGGGTGGTGCGCGACCAGCAGGCCCGTGTCCCGGCGGGCGCCACCGCCGTCGAGCACGGCTCCGCCGCCTGGCACGAGGCGCTGGCGCGCAGCCGGTACGTCGTCACCAACACCCAGCTGCCGGAGTGGTTCGAGCGGCGCGAGGGCCAGTGCGTCGTCCAGACCTGGCACGGCACCCCCCTCAAGCGCATCGGTCTCGACCTCGCGGGCACCGAGCGGGCCAACGCCGCCTATATCGCCACCATCGAACGGCGTGCCCGCCAGTGGAGCTTCCTGGTCTCGCCGAACAGCTTCTCCACCCCCGTCCTGCGGCGCTCGTTCGGCTACTCGGGCGAGATCCTGGAGTGCGGCTACCCCCGCAACGACCTGTTCCACGCCTCGGACCGGACCAAGGTCGCCGCGGCGGTACGCGAACGGCTCGCCGTCCCCGACGGCAAGCGGATCGTGCTGTACGCACCGACCTGGCGCGAGGACCAGCCGCTCAGCGGCGGCCGTTACGCCCTCGACCTGCGGCTCGACCTGGCCGCCGCCGAACGCGAACTCGGCGAGGACACCGTCCTGCTGGTGCGCCGCCACTACCTGGTGACCGACCGGCTGACGGACAGCGGCAGCGGCTTCGTCCGTGACGTCTCGCGCTACGGGGACGTCGGCGAACTGATGCTGATCAGTGACGCCCTGGTCACCGACTACTCCTCGCTGATGTTCGACTTCGCCCTGACCGGCCGCCCGATGCTCTTCCACACCTACGACCTGGCGCACTACCGCGACACCCTGCGCGGCTTCTGCTTCGACTTCGAGGCCCGCGCCCCCGGCCCGCTGATCCCCGGTGCCGCCGGACTCGTCGAGGCGCTGCGCGATCCGGAGCGGTCCGTCGCGGGACACGCGCAGGCGTACGAGGCATTCCGCCGGGACTTCTGCGACCTGGACGACGGGCACGCGGCGGCCGGTGTGGTCGACCGAATGCTGTAATCCGCGCCGCCCGGCCGGTGCCGCTGCCGGCCGGGCGAAGGGCCCGGAGCCACCACACCATCCCTGAACCGTTCGAGTGATTCAGGGATGCGAATGTTTGCGCGGATGTGCCGCGCATTCAAGAAATGGTCCATCCAAGTGTGACCATCGGTGCGTTGCTCAGCGTCTTCGGGTTGCTACGTTCTGCTTTCATGGGTATCCGAATGCGATGCGAAACCTGGGACGTGTCACGCGCAAGGGCGGTGGTGCTCATTGCCGCGGCCGCAGGTCTTCTCACCCGAATGCTGATCGCGGCGAATATGCCGGGCCCGGCCGACGTGCGGATCTTTCACGGTTTCGCAGCGGCGATCGTGCGTTACGGGCCCATTCGGATTTACGAACAGCCGTTGCCGGGACTGCCCGTCTACAACCACCCGCCACTGGCCGGCTGGATGCTTCTCGGCCTGAATGAACTCTCCGAAATCGGCATCCCGTTCGGAACGCTGATCAGGTCGCCCGCCTCCATCGCGGACTTCTTCTGCGCGCTCATCGTGTTCGAAATCGTGCGCCGCCGTGGTTCCCTCGGTGCCGCCGTCGCCTGCGGGGTGGGCGTGGCCGTCAGCCCCGTACTGATCGCCACCTCCGGCTATCACGGCAACACCGACGCGGTCGCCATCACCTTCGCCCTGGCCGCCGCCCACCTCCTCGTGGACCGGAAGGCACCGCTGGCCGCCGGGGTGGCCGCCGCGCTCTCGATCAGCGTCAAGTTCATCCCCGTCGTGGTGATCCCGGCCCTGTTCCTCGTCGCGCTGCGGGCGGGCCGGCCGTCGTTCGTCCGCTTCTCCGCGGGGTTCGCCGCACTGATCGCCTTCGTCTGGGGGCCGGTCCTGATGACTGTTCCGCAGCACCTCAAGGAGAACGTCCTGGAGTACGCGGGCGGCGGCTACCGCCTCTGGGGGCTCGTCCGGTTCGCCGACCTGTTCGGCCTGCCGCAGTCCTTCATCACCTTCATCGAGGGCGACGGCCACTTCCTCTTCGTGCTGGCCTGCGTGGCGGCCGGGGTCTGGCTCGCCCGGCTGCGGCCCGCGCAGCTGCCGGCCGTCGTCGCCGTCACGATGGGCCTCCTGCTGCTGCTCTCCACCGCGTCCGCGCTGCAGTACCTGACCTGGGCCGCCGCCGGGCTGTTCGTCATCGGGTTCTGGGAGGGCGCCGCGTACAGCTGCCTGCTCGGTCTGACGGCGGTCCTCGGCTACCAGGGACGCTCCGCCGTGCACTGGAGCGAAACGGTGCTGCAACTCGGCGAGGCCGGCTGGGTGGTTCTCGCCGCGGGCCTCGTCAGCGGAGTCCGCAAGATCCTCGCCGCACAACCGGAGACGCCCGTACGACCTCCCGCCGGGCGCACCCCGCTCCCGGCGCCCTGCGCCGCACGGCCCACCCGTTCCGCCGTCAACTGAACGCCCCCCACAAGCACCGAGCACCGAGCGCAACTGGAGAACGCCCCGTGAAGGAAAGCCCGAGCCCCAGGATCGGCATCCTGGTGGTCGCGTACAACGCCGAGACGACGCTGGAGAGGACCCTCGACCGCATTCCGGAGGACTTCCGGTCCAAGGTCGCCGAAATCCTCATTCTCGACGACGCGAGCCATGACGCGACCTTCACCGCAGGCTGCCGCTGGTCGCAGACGGAGGGAATGCCGCGGACCGTGGTGATGCGGCACACCAAGAACCTCGGATACGGCGGAAACCAGAAGGCCGGATACGCGCTGGCCGCCGAACACGGACTCGACATCATCGTGCTGCTGCACGGCGACGGACAGTACGCCCCGGAATTCCTGCCCGACATGGTCGCACCGATCGAACGCGGCGAATGCGAGGCCGTCTTCGGATCCCGGATGATGAATTCCGGATCCGCACTCAAGGGCGGCATGCCGATGTACAAATGGCTCGGCAACCGCATTCTCACCCGCCTGGAGAACACCCTTCTCGGCTCGCAGCTCACCGAATTCCACTCCGGCTACCGCGCCTACAGCGTCGCGGCACTCAAGAAGCTGCCGATCCACCGGAACACCGACGCGTTCGACTTCGACACCCAGATCATCGTCCAGCTGCTCAACGAGGGGATGCGGATCAAGGAGATCCCCGTCCCCACGTACTACGGCGACGAGATCTGCTACGTCAACGGCATGAAGTACGCGAAGGACGTCGTCAAGGACGTCCTCGAATACCGGCTCGCCGTCAAGGGATTCGGCACCTGCGGCTGGATCCCCAAGCCCGTCGAGTACGCGTTCAAGGAGGGCGACGGCTCCTCGCACGCCGTCATCCTGGAGAAGATGCGCAGCCTCCCGCCCGGCCGGGTCCTCGACCTCGGCTGCTCCGGCGGCCTGTTCGCCCAGCGCCTCGAAGCCCTCGGCCACGAGGTGACCGGCGTGGACTACGTCGAGGTCCCCGGCGTACGCGAGAAGTGCACCCACTTCCACCTCGCCAACCTGGAGGAGGGGCTGCCGGTCGAGATCGGCGTCGACTACGACTACGTGGTCGCCGGCGACGTCATCGAGCACCTTTCCCGCCCCGAGCGGGTGCTGGCCGAGGTCGCCGAGGTGCTGCGGCCCGGCGGCCGGGTGCTGCTCTCCGTACCGAACTTCAGCCACTGGTACTCGCGGCTGCGGGTCGCCCTCGGAGCCTTCGGCTACGACCGGCGCGGCATTCTCGACGAAACGCATCTGCGCTTCTTCACCCGGGCCAGCCTGCGCCGCACGGTCCGGGACGCGGGCTACGACGTCCTCGGCATCGCGTCGACCGGGGCCCCGTTCTGGGCGCTGCTCGGTGGCGGACCGCTCCCCGCGGTCCTGGGCGGAGTGTCGAAACTGCTCACCCGGATCCGGCCGACGCTGTTCGGCTATCAGCACGTCGCACTGCTCACCCCGCATGCGGCCGAGACGATCATCGCTGGAGAGCACGTCGATGTACAGGACATCCTCAACCGACAGCACGTCCCTGCCGACCGGGTCGGCGTCTGAGGCCGCCGTTCCCCGTCCCACCCCCGCCCCGGAACCGGAATCGCCGGGGGCCGCAGTCAGGAGCAAGACCTTGACCATCCCCAGTCTGATGCTGCTGCTGTTCGCCGTGTTGTCGTCGGCGGGCGGCCAGATCATGCTCAAGCACGGGATGAAGGGCGCCGCGGCCGCCGCCGGGCACAGCGGCGGGTCCGTCGCTTTGCGCGCCGCGACCAGCCCCTGGGTCGTCCTGGGCCTGGTGGTCTTCGCGGTCTCCGCCCTCGCCTGGATGGCGACCCTGGCCAAGGTGCCGCTGTCCATCGCCTATCCGTTCAACGCCCTCGGGTACCTGCTGATCGTGCTGGCCGGGGCGACCGTGCTGCACGAACGGACCTCGATGTGGACCTGGGGCGGCTCGCTGCTCGTGGTCATCGGCCTCGTCACGGTGATGGCGGGCCAGCAACGCTGACGGCGCCGGAGTCGGGCGGGCCGCTCAGGCCCGTCCGACGGCCGGCTCCACCTCGCCCAGCAGCACCTGCCGCACCACCCGCTCCGCGGCCCGCCCGTCCCC
Source organism: Streptomyces sp. NPDC006510 (assembly GCF_040611955.1). Taxonomy (NCBI): domain Bacteria; kingdom Bacillati; phylum Actinomycetota; class Actinomycetes; order Kitasatosporales; family Streptomycetaceae; genus Streptomyces; species Streptomyces sp. NPDC006510. Next base: position 17,313 of record NZ_JBEXPH010000114.1, read on the forward strand.
GTACGGACAGAACCTGGCCCGGAACGCGGCCCGCAGCGCCTCGTTCTCCGGGCTCCGCCAGCTGCCGTCGAGGAAGATCCGGGCCAGCCCGTCCGTGTCGGTGGAGATCGCCCCGGGGGTGTCGCCGGGCTCGCCGGACAGCAGATCGAAACAGACCCCCCGGACCGTGCGGTAGGTCTCCCAGTCGGGGGCGTGCACCACGATCGGGCGGTCCAGATGGGCGTAGTCGAACATCACCGACGAGTAGTCCGTGACCAGCGCGTCCGCCCCCAGACACAGCTCCTCGATCTGCGGATGGTCGCAGACGTCGATGAGCAAGGGGTGGTCCGGCAGCCCGGCACCCCCGTAGAAGTAGTGGGTGCGGACCAGCACCACCGTGTCCGGGCCCAGCGCCTCGCAGAACCGGACCAGATCGAGCCGGCTGGTGAACGCCGCCTCGTAGTCGCGGTGCGTCGGCGCGTACAGGATGGCGCGCTGTCCGGGCCGGATGCCCAGGTCCCGGCGGGCCGCCGCGACCCGGTCGTCCGTCGCCGTCGCGAGGACGTCATTGCGCGGATAGCCCGATTCGAGGGACCGGGCCGCGTTCGGATAGGCGCGGGCCCACACCTCGGTGGAGTGCGGATTGGCGGAGACGCTCCAGTCCCACCGGTCCACGCGCTGGAGCAGCCGGTCGAAGTTCAGCCCCTGGGCCGCCGCCGGATAGTTCTGCTGATCGAGCCCCATGATCTTCAGTGGGGTGCCGTGATGCGTCATCACATGGATCTGGCCGGGGCGCTTGACCAGGTGGTCGGGGAAGTTGACGTTGTTGAAGAAGTACGTGGCCCGCGCCAGTACCTGCCAGTACCGGCGGGTTCCCGGCACCACGTGGTCGACGCCCTCGGGCACCGAGCCCACCTGGTTCCGCGACACCACCCACACTCCGCGCACCTGCGGGGCCAGCTCCTGGGCCTTGCGGAACACGGCCTCCGGATTGCAGCTCGGACCACGGTTCCAGTACGCCGCGTAGACGGCGAGCCCGCGGTCCAGCGGGAGCCTGCGCTGCCACCAGTAGTAGCGCCCGGACAGACCGCGCCTGGCCCGTGCCCGGACCGCGCCGGGCACCGCCCGCAGGCTCCGGCGCAGGGCCAGGACCGTGTCGAGCGCACCGAGCACGGCATACCGGCCACCGCCCATCAGCCGGGGCCGCAGCCCCCTGGCACCGCCCGGGAAGCGGTGACCCTCCGGCCGGTGCGCACGGTGGAACGCCGCCACGGAGCGTACGTAGCGCCTGCGACGCCGGGTCACCGACGGGTACCCGGCGAGGAGTTCGCCGGCCGCCCGCTCGAAGAGCAGGGTCCGCAGGGGATGCAGCGGCGGCCGGTCCCGTACGAACTCCATCAGACCGGCATACGCGTCGACCAGCCGGTGCGGTGCCGAGCCGTCCGCCGGTTCCGTCGCGTCGGCCGGACCGGACAGCCGGCGCCGGCCCCGGTGCTCGACGCAGGGGGTGGGGAGAACAGCGACGGATTCGGCGGCGGCGAGCGTCTGGAACGCGTACATCCGCTCCCCGTGCGGCCCGGGACCGAAGGTCAGCTTCTCGCCCTCGTGGAGGGTGCGACGCACGGCGCGGTTCCAGGAGACCGGTGCGACGTCCAGCAGTACGGGGTGCTCGGCGAGGGTGAACCGGCCCTCGGGCAGCCCGCCGAGCAGTTCCAGCGAACGGGTCGGCCGGGGGCGGCCGCGGAAGGGCCTCCGGTGATGGCCGAACAGCAGCAGCTCGGGGTCACCGGTCGCGTCCAGCCGGTCGGCGACGGCCCGGAGGGCGCCCGGCAGATGGACGAAGTCGCCCTCCAGGAAGATCAGGTAGTCCCCGAGGGCCCGCTCGGCCCCGGCATTGCGCCGCCCGTCCGCACCGGCCCCCGGCGGCAGATGGATGGCCTGCACCCGGCTGTCCCGGGCGGCGAACTCGTCGAACAGCAGCCCCGAACCGTCCGGCGCCCCGTCGTCGACCCCGATCATTTCGATGTCCGTGAACGACTGGCTGAGCACCGACTCCAGGCACTCGCGCAGCTGCCCTCGGGCACGGCGGACGGGGACGATGACACTCAGCCGGGGCATACGGACTCTTTCTCGGACACGGTTCTGTGGGGGAGGGGGAGGAGCACGGTCATGGGTGGTTGGTGGGCCGGGCCGCGGCGAGGCCGGGGTCCGCGGGCGCCTGCCGGTCCGCGGGCACCGTGGCGGTGGCCGGTACGGGTACCGGGAACCGCGCCGGGTTCCCCGCCGCCGGGGCGGGGAGCCGCCGGTCCGGCGGAATCGCGGGCGGCTGCACAGCGGTGTCCCCGAGGAAGACCCGGCGCACCACCCGCTCCGCCGCGTGCCCGTCGTCGTACGGGCAGAAGCGCGCCCGGAACGCCGCCCGCAGCCGGGCGGAGCGGGCGCCGCACCAGTGGCCGGTCGTGAAGATGTCGAGCAGCTCCTCCTCGCTGTGCGCGATCGCGCCGGGCGGGCAGGAGTGCAGATCGAAATAGGTGCCGCGGGCCGCTTCGTACGCCTCGCGGTCGCCGCAGTGGATGACGACGGGCCGGTCCAGATTGGCGTAGTCGAACATCAGCGAGGAGTAGTCCGTGATCAGCGCGTCCGAGGCGAGCGCGAGCGACTCGACGGAGGGATGGCTGCTGACGTCGATGATCCGCGGATGCGGCTCGCGGTCCATCGGGGCGTCGTACGAATAGTGCGCGCGGGCCAGGATCACGAAGCCCGGACCCAGGACCCGCAGCACGCGCGCCAGATCGAGAGCGGGGCACTGGGCGCGGCGGTAGTCGCGGTGGGTGGGCGCGTACAGCAGGGCCAGCCGGCCCTCGGGGATGCCGATCACCTCGCGCAGCCGCGCCACGTCGTCGGCGGTGGCCCGCTGGAAGACGTCGTTGCGCGGATACCCGTACTCCAGTGTCGCGCAGTGCGCGGCGGCCGACGGGTACGCCTTCTCCCAGACGAGGGTGGAGTGACGGTTCGCCGAGAGGGAGAAGTCCCATTTGTCGACACTGGCGAGCAGCCGGCCGAAGTCCGCCCCGCGAGCCGCCGCCGGGCGGTCCTGGAGGTCCAGGCCCATGGTCTTGAGCGGTGTGCCGTGATGGGTCTGGAGCAGCACCTGGCCGCGCCGCTTGACCAGCCGCCGGTCGAAGTTGACGTTGTTCACCAGATATCTGGAGCGGGCCAGCGCCCGCCAGTAGCCGTACGTCCCGGGGGCGAGCCTGCGGGTCGCGGTGGGCACGGTGTGCGCGTCCTCGGGGCGGCAGATCCAGGCGGTCCGCAGTCCGGGCACGAGCTCGCGGGCCTTGGCCTCGATCGCCGCCGGATTGCAGGCGTAGCCGCGGTACCAGTACGCGGCGAACACCGCCCGGTCCCCCTGGACGGGCAGCCTCAACTGGACGCGGTAGTAAGCCTGGAGCGCGGCCGCCCGCAGCACCCGGTGGACCGCCGCGGCGATCCGGCGCAGCCGGCCGCAGAGCGCCTGCGCGCTCCACAGCGCGCGGTACGTACGGTGTGCGCCCAGCCGGATCAGGCCGTGGCGCAGCCGGGTGCGGAGCGGGGCGGGGGTGCCGGGGGTCCGGTAGCGGCGGCAGTGGACGCGGGCCCGGCGCAGGAACTCGGCGCGCCCGCCGCGCGGCAGCCGGCCCCGGGTGGTGAACAGCGTGGAGAAGTGGTCGAGCATCCTGCGGAAGATCAACGGCCGCCAGCAGGCGAGTCGGGGGCGGGCGTCGATGAACGCGAAGACCCGGTCGTACTGCTCGAAGATGTCGAAGTGGCTGCGGCTGGTGGTGGACAGGATGTTGCCCCGGCGCCGCTGCCGGTAGCCCACGCACACCCGGTCGAGGACCGCGATCGAGCCGGCGGCCATCAGGACCGGGTAGGTCCAGGGCGTGTCCTCGTAGTAGCCGGGCGGGAAGGTGAACCCCTCGGCCTGGACGAACGCGCGGCGGTACGCCTTGTTCCAGACGACCATCAGCACCTTGAGCAGGCCGGGCCGGTCGGCGAGCGTGAAGGCCGGCGGGCCGGTCTCGGCGAGCTGCCCGGCGAAGCTGTTGCGTAGGCTCTCGCCCGTCCAGTACGTACGGGCGTAGTCGTAGACCAGTACGTCGGGTTCCCCGGTCGCCCCGATCCGGTCGGCGACCGCCCGCAGTGCGCCGGGGGTCAGGGTGTCGTCGCCGTCCAGGAAGATCAGGTAGTCGCCGGTGGCCTGCGCGATTCCGGCGTTACGGGCCCGGCCCAGGCCCACGTTCTCCGGCAGGTGCAGGGCCCGCACCCGGCGGTCGCGGGCGGCGAACTCGTCGATGACGGCGCCGCAGGCATCCGGTGAGCAGTCGTCCACCGCGATGATCTCGAAGTCCTCGAAGGACTGGGTGAGTACCGAGTCCAGGCTCTCGTGCAGATATGCCTGAACCCGGTACGCGGGCACGATGACACTGAACCGGGGCACAACACATCCATGGGTCGTTCGCTGCGCGGGCGGGTGGTCCGCAAACGTCCGATGGAGTGCCCGGGTTACGTCAAAACGTGGCAAATCCACGAAATGGCAGATGGGGCGGGGCTGCTGTGGTGAGCAGCCCCGCCCCGTGTTGACGTACAGCAGTGCGCATTGCGCCACCGCTCGCTCGCGGCCTACTTCACCGCGCCCGCCATCACGCCGGAGACGAACTGACGCTGGAAGGCGAAGAAGACCGCCAGCGGAATCACCATCGACACGAAGGCGCCGGGCGCCAGCACGTCGATGTTGTTGCCGAACTGCCGTACCTGTTGCTGCAGGGCCACCGTGATCGGCGGGGAGTCGGAGTCCGCGAAGATCAGCGCGACCAGCATGTCGTTCCACACCCAGAGGAACTGGAAGATGCCGAGCGAGGCGATCGCCGGACCGCCCAGCGGCATCACGACCCGGGTGAAGAGCCGGATCTCGCCCGCCCCGTCCAGCCGGGCCGCCTCCAGCAGCTCCCTCGGGATCTCCGCGAAGAAGTTCCGCAGCAGGAAGATCGCGAAGGGCAGGCCGAAGGCCGTGTGGAAGATGATCACGCCGAAGGTCGTCTCGAAGATCCCGACCGCGCCGAACAGCTTGGAGACCGGGACCAGGGCGACCTGCACCGGAACCACCAGCAGCCCCACGACCACCAGGAACCACCAGTCGCGGCCGGGGAACTCCATCCAGGCGAAGGCGTATCCGGCCAGTGAACCGATCACGACGACCAGGACGGTCGCCGGGACGGTGATCATGACCGTGCTGAGGAGGGAGTGGGTGATCGTCGAGTTGTCGAGCAGCTGGGAGTAGTTGTCGAAGGTGAGCTGGGACGGGGCCGTGAAGACCTTCCACCAGCCGGTCGACGCGATGTCGTCCGGGCCGCGCAGCGAGGACAGCAGCAGCCCGATCGTCGGCATCAGCCAGAACAGGCCCACCAGGACGAGGAAGACCCGCATCGCACCGCCGCCGGCGCGGGCGGCGATACGCGCGCCGAGGGACCGCTCGGCCTTCAGCGGAGCATCGTTGGCCGGCGTGCTCGTGGCCGTGGTCGACGCTCTTGTCATCGGCGCCCCTCCTTCCGGATCCGGCGGATGTTGACGTACATCACCGGGAGTACCAGCAGCAGCAGGAGTACGGCGATGGCACTGCCGATCCCGAGGTCCGCGTCCGTGCCGAACGAGGACCGGTAGAGCTGGAGCGCCAGCACGTTCGCGTCGTCCTGCGAGGAACCCGGCGCGATGATGAAGACCAGGTCGAAGATCTTCAGCACATTGATCATCAGCGTGACCAGCACCACCACGAGCACGGGCGCGAGCATCGGCACCGTGATCCGGCGGAACACCTGCCACTCGTTCGCGCCGTCCACCCGGGCCGCTTCGAGGAGTTCACGGGGCAGCCCCGCGAGCCCCGCCGCGATCAGCACCATCGCGAACCCGGCCCACATCCAGACGTAGGAACCGATGATCCCGGGGGTGACGAGCGTCGGGCCGAGCCATTCGACCCCGTTGTACGGCTCCTTGAAGTTCGAGGCGGGGAGCCGGAGTCCGGCGCCGTCCGCCGACGCGGGCAGGGTGAACGTACCGTCCGCGCCCGCCGTCGCCGACGCGACGACCTTGCCGTCCTTGACCGCCTCGACCTTGAGGCCCTTGAGCCCCAGCTCCTTGGCGTCGATGACATTGGGCCGGCCGCCACCGCCCTTGGTGAAGTCCAGCCACGCGGTGCCGGTGATCTCGCCGTCCTCCGCCGCGGCGGCCTTCGCGGGCTTCGCGTCCTTCGGCATGTTCGCCGGAACCACACCGACCAGCGGCAGCCGCACCGGCTGCCCGGCCCGTACCGGCTCCTTGGTGACGAACGAGCCTGCCGCGCCGGCCTTGAGCGGGTGGACGGGCAGCGGATGCGCCTTCGGGTACCCGGCCGACTCGGCGAACGTGTCGTGCACACCCACCCATACGGCGTTGGCGACCCCGCGCTCCGGGGCGGCGTCGTACACCAGCCGGAAGATGATCCCGGCGGCGAGCATGGAGATCGCCATCGGCATGAAGACGACCAGCTTGAACGCCGTGCCCCAGCGGATCCGCTCCGTCAGCACCGCGAAGATCAGGCCGAGGGCCGTGGAGACCGTCGGCGCGAGCACGACCCAGATCGCGTTGTTCTTGACCGCCGTACGGATGGTGTCGTCCGTGAACAGCGCCTTGTAGTTGTCGAGTCCGGCGAAGCCCGTACCCGCAGGGTCGAAGAACGACCGGTAGACGGAGTACACGATCGGATAGACCACGAGCGCGCCCAGCAGCACCAGCGCGGGTGCCAGGAAGAGCGCCGCGATGAACCGGCGGGTGCCGGTCACACTCCTGCGGCTGCGTCCCGGGCCGCCGGACAGCGGGTCCGACGGCTTCCTGGGCGCGGGCGCCGATGGCCCCGCGGACGATTGCTTGTCGGCGGGGGGCACCGCGTCGGCGCCCCCCGCTGCGGGTGTCGTCATTCCGTCAGCTCTTGTACGCCTTGGCCGCGTCGGACTCCAGCTTCGCTTGAGTCCCCGCGATGTCCTTCGGGTTCTTCAGGAAGTCCTGGAGGGTCTTCCACTCGCCCTTGCCGGGCGTCCCGCCGAACGACTGCGGCGCCTGGTCGGACATGTCGAACCGGACCGAGTCACCGGCCGCGACCAGCGCCTTTGCCATCGTGCGCTGCACCTCGTTCGGGTACGCGGCGGCGTCCAGGCCCTTGTTCGGCGAGATGAACCCGCCCTGCTCGGCCATGATCTGCGCGGCGTCGGTCGAGGCCAGCCAGGTCAGCAGGGCCTGGGCGCCCTTGCCGTCCTTCAGCGCCACCGCGGCGTCGCCGCCGGTCACGACGGGGGACTCGGCGCCGACCGCCGGGAACGGGAACACCTTGGCGTCCGTTCCGATCTTCGCCTTCGTCTGCGCGATGTTGACGCCCACGAAGTCGCCCTCGAAGACCATCGCGGCCTTGGGGGTGTCACCGCCGGTGAAGGTCTGGGTGACCGAGGCCGGGAACTCCGTCTGCAGCGCGCCGTCGGCGCCGCCCGCGATCAGCGACGGCTTGCCGAAGAGCTGCCCGAGCGTGGTCAGCGCGTTCTTGACGGACGGGTCCGTCCACTTGATCTTGTGCTGGGCCAGCTGGTCGTACTTCTCCGGACCGGCCTGGGAGAGATAGATGTTCTCGAACCAGTCGGTGAGGGTCCAGCCGTCCGCGCCGCCGACCGAGACCGGGGTGACACCCGAGGCGGAGACCGTCTCGGCCGTCTTCAGGAAGTCCTTCCAGGTCTTCGGCTCGGCCGCGCCCGCGTTCTCGAACGCCTTGACGTTGTACCAGATCAGGGACTTGTTGGCGGCCTTGAAGTAGACGCCGTACTGGGTGCCGTCCACGGCGCCGAGGTCCTGCCAGACCTTCGAGTAGTTCTTGGCCAGTTGGGCCTTGGCCTCGGGGCCGACCGGCTTCGCCCACTTCTTCTGGGCGGCCTGCTGGATCGCGCCGACCTGCGGGATCATCGCGACGTCCGGCGGCTGGCCTCCCGCGATCTTCGTACCGAGGAAGTTGACGATCGGGTCCTGCGCCGGGACGAAGGTGACCTTCGCCCCCGTGCGGTTCTCGAACTCCTTGAGGACCTTGACGAAGTTGGCCTGTTCGGCACCGGTCCAGACGGCCGCGACCGAGAGCTTCTCGCCGTCCAGCTTGGGCAGCGCGACGCTGGAGGGGCTGCCCTTGTCGCTCCCCGAGGTCTTGTCCGGCTTGTCCTTCCCGCCGTCGTCACTGCAGCCGGTGAGGGCCAGTGCGCCGACGGCGGTGAACACCGCGGCGGCCCTGCTGATCCGAAGGGTTGTGCGCATTGCTTCCCCGTCTCTCACATCGTTGGTGCGCACAGTCCTACGCCCGGTGTGCGGACGCCGCAATACCGCTTCTCGTGTCAACTCCTTGATCGTAATGGGCTCGTGACGTGATGTCAGTGCATGTCGGGACCCGGTGCCCGTCAGGAGTGGACGGGCCCGAGCGGGGCTATCGGCTCGGCGTTCACCGAACGGGCCGCCCGCTCCAGCGCACTGGCCAGCAGCGCCAGGTCCGTCGGTCCGTTGCCCAGTTCGCGGACCGGGCGCCGGGTCGGCGGATCGCCCATCCGCTCCCACTCCAGCGGCACGACGGTGGGCCGCAGCGTGGCGGTGCGCGGGATGCGCCCGGTCACCCGGCCGCCCTGGAACGGCGTCACCCGCCCGTCCGGATGCCCGAGCCTGCCCCGGCCGGGCGCCGGGTCCTCCGGCGACGGCGCGACCACCGGAGCGTCCAGCACGATGCGCAGCCGGGCCCCGTGGGCCAGGTCCGTGTCCTCCGTACGCTCCGGGCGGGCGGACGCCGCGACCAGATGGACGCCCAGCCGGCCGCCCTCCCGCGCCACGGCCTCCAGGGCCCGCACAACCGAACCCGCGGCGGGGCGGCCGGGGCTGCCGAGCGCCGGGGCGACCAGCGCGTCGAAGTCGTCGACCAGGACGACGAGCCGGGGCAGCGGGGAGGGCCCGGAGTCCGAGGACCGGGCGGTGGGACGCAGCCGGAGCGTGCCGCTCATCGGGGTGTCCACGTCACCGCGCTGTTCCGCGGTGACCGGCGGGCGCTGGCCGACCACCCGCCGCGCCACCTCGTGCCGGTGGTGCCACTCGGTGAAGTCGTACTGGCCGAGCAGCTCGGCGCGACGCTTCAGCTCGCCGCCCAGCGCCTGGGCGAACTCCCGCATCCGCACCGGATCGGAGGCCACCAGGTGCATGAACGCGTGCGGAAGTTCGGTACAGGGGCGAAGACCCTCGCCGCGGTCGCCGCCCGCGCCGTCGACCAGCAGAATGCCCAGCCGGTCGGGCCGGGCGGCGGCGGCGAGCGAGGCGGCGACGGCCCGCAGCAACTCCGTACGTCCGCTGCCGGCCGGTCCCTCGATGAGGAGGTGGGGGCCCTCCTCCGCCAGATCCACGCTGACCGAGCCCCGGGGCCCGGCCCCGAGCACCACCACGGGCCGCCCGACGGCCGCGGGGACGGTGCCTTCGGCGGAGGAGGAGGCGGGGGCGACCGCGGGGGCGGGTGTGCCGGTGCCCGCGTCGGCGTCCGTGCCCGCGGTGGCCTCGACGGCGGTGCGTCCGGCCTCGGCGGCGCTCTGGGCGCCCCGCGCGGCGATCCGTGGCGTGTCGCTGCCGCGCGGCCCGCTGACCCGGTTCGAGCCGCGCCCGGAACCGGTGGAACGGAGACTGTCGGCCCCCTGGACATCACCACCGCGGTCAGTGGCGCTGCCCCAGGGGCCGGTCCCGGTCCCGGGAACGGTCCGCGAGCTCGGGGTGTCCCCGGGCGCACTGACGTAACGCTGCCCGCCGACCCGGGGCACGGAACCGGAGGGGTACGGCGTGCGGCCGGAGTCCGGGTACGGGGTGCGGCCCGAGTCGTGGGCTTCGTCGACGGCGAGGGTGCGGCCCGGGGTGCCGATGTGGGTGGCGCTCTCGCTGCCGGGGTACGGGGTGCGGCCCGAACCCGGGGCGTATCCGCCCGTGCCGTCCGGGCCCGGCGCGCCGCCCGCGCGCTGGGCGCCCACGCGGGGGCCCGCGCCGCGCGGGTACTCCGTACGGCCCGAGCCGTGGGTGTCCGGATCGGCGCCGTGGTCCGTGCCGCCGGCCGCCGGTCCGCCGCGCGTACTTCGGCAGCAGCCTGGGACTGAAGGTGCCCAGCCGGTCCC
>NZ_JBEXPH010000115.1:0-27245 GCF_040611955.1 Streptomyces sp. NPDC006510
TCGGACACGCACTCGTTCTGCCACCCGGACAGAATGACGCCCACGCGCCGTCCACCACAGCACCCGGACGGCGCGTCACATCACAACAGGGCAAACGTTGCCTGATGCGGCACTAGCCGCTCGTGGACGTAGCCGTCGACGGCGTTGAACTTCCGCCCGGAGTTCCCGTTGCGGAAGTATGCGGCCCAACCCCGCAGGACGGGGTTGATGTCGGCCACCACGGCGGCCACCGGCCGTTCGGTCCGGGAACTGGAGGTAGCGGCGCGAATCTTGTCCCGCAGCACCCCCAACGCCCTGACCGAGGGCCAGCGTTGCAGATAAAACCTGCCCCGCCGCTTCCACGACTCCACTTTGCGGTGATGGAAGCCGAGGAAATCGAAGCCCTGCCCGCCTTCACGAAGGCAGACGATGCCGGTCTTCTCGGGGTGCAGTCGCATCCCGAGCCCACCCAGCACCGTAGCCGCCAGTTCGCGCGCCTGCTCAGCGCGCTGCCTGGTCGGCGACAGGACCACGAAGTCATCGCAGTAGCGCACCAACTCCCCCAACCGCTGCCCCTGTTCCTGCCACGCCTCGTCGAGGACGTGCAGGGCGATATTGGCGAGCAAGGGGGATATCGGTGAGCCCTGTGGGGTTCCCGCCCCGGTCGGGGAGGTCACCCCGCCCTCCAGCACTCCCATCCGCAGCCACGCCCGGATCAGCTTCAGCATCGACCGGTCGACCACGTGCCTCGCCAACTGAGCGACGAGTGCGTCATGATCAATCGTCCCGAAACAGTCCCGGATATCGGCCTCCAACACCCACTCCCGTCCTTGGTTCGCAGCCACGCGCACAGCCTCGCACGCGTCGATCGCGGACCTCTGGGGCCGGAACCCATAGCTCGCGTCGGTGAACCCGGCCTCGAAAACCGGTTCGAGAACCAGCTTCGCGGCCGTCATCACCACCCGGTCCGCCACGGTGGGGATCGAGAGCGGCCGAAACTCCCCTGGCCGCCCCGGCTTGGGTATCTGGACCCGTCGCAGCGCCGACGGACGATACGTATGCGTCCGCAACTGCTCCGACAGGTTCTGGAGGAACACGTCCACCCCGGAGGCGGCCACTGCGTCGACGGACAGGCCGTCCACGCCCGGCGCGCCCCGGTTCGCACACACGACCGACCATGCCCGCCACAAGACGTCCATGCGGTGGACGTGGCCATACAGGGCATGGAAGCATCGTTCGGGTTCTTGCTTGGCACAGCGGTAGAGCGTCCACTGCAAGGTTCGGACCTTGTCCAGAGGCCGGCCGCCCAGTCCTGCGGGGCCTTCCTCCCGGCGGATGGATCTAGGAGCGTGTCTCAGTAACCAGCGACCCGCGCAACGTTTCGAGTATCCGCTGCGTTGTCACACGTCATTCCCGGTGAGAGTCAGACGGACGCCGAGGCCGACCATCACCGTCCCGGACACTGCACCAATCGCGGACAGGCGGTGGGGCGACCCACGGAACCAGCCACGTGCCGTCCCGGCCAGGAGCCCCCAGGCCGAGTCTGAAACCAGAGCGACAGCGGCGCAGACGATGTCGAGGAGCAGGAGTTGCGGCGTCACGTGCCCTGCCGAGCGGTTGACGAACTGGGGCAGCACGGCCGAGGAGATCAGGAAGCCCTTCGGATTGCTCACTCCGACGACGAAACCCTGCCGGACGATGCGCCGCACGTTCGTGGGTGGCCGTTGCTGCGCGTCCGTGACGGCCGGTTCCCGCGGAAGCAAACCGGTGCACATCGCCGATTCTCCGCGATCAGCACCGCCGCCAGAGTGGTGCCGATGCCGGACAACTGCGGCCACCCGGCAGGGTCGGCGTGCGTCGGGACGTTCGTCGCCGATGCTGAAAGCGGTTGATCACATACGTCGGGCCTGCGTAGACTCTTTGGCTTCGTGCACCGGTGACGGGCGAGTGGAGGGCGACACGTGACCCTGGCGGAGAAGGTCGAAAAGCGGTTGGCCAGCGAGCTGTTGCCGGGGGAACACGTGGTCTACGGCGTCCTCGGCTTCAGGACCGGCGGAGTGCGTAAGACCATGGTCGGCGGTGCGCTCGGGATCGCCGGAGTGGCTGGCGCGGCGGCTATGGGGATGGCTACAAGGCGCGGGGGGGCCGATGTTCCCGCAACGGCACTGCCGCTCCCCGGCCGGTTCATCGTTGGGCTCACCGATCAACGCTTGCTGGTCTTCTCGATCGGGGGCGTCTTCGTCGGCAAGCCAAGGAAGCTGCTGCACGCCTTCGCCCTGGACCGGATCGTCTGGATGTCCGAGCCGGAACTGATCACCGGTGTGGCGCAGGCGCTCCGGGTCTCCTTCGGGATGGCAGGCGAAGGGGTGTTGAGCTTCGAGTTTCCGAGGCTGCAGGTTGCCGATGCCCGCAACATGGTCAATCGGATCAGGCGCAGCCTGCCCGACGAGCAAGAGACTACGGAGTAGGCGGAGCCGGCCCAGCTGCTGAGCCAGGCCCGCATGCCAGCCAGCCGCTTGCAGAATGTCCGCGGCCGCGGCCAGGTCCGCCTCGCCATTGTCCTGTACGGCAGTGGTTCGTCCCGGAAGTCCTTCGGGCGGCCGACTTCGTAACCGTCGGCACTACCCGAAGTGGCCCCAACGCGTGGCGCCGACATGGCCAAGGCGGCCCGATTCCGGACGTCGGGTGTTGCGACGTTCATTACCCGAGGAATCGGGCGGGGCACGGACTCACCGAGCAGGGCAGCACCTTACTTGATTCCGCCCCCAGCCCAGCGGCACTCTCCGACATCACTTCCGGCTGGCGAAGACGCCGGCTTCAGCGCGGGCAGCCGCGGTGGCCGGGGCCTCCAGACCCCGGCGAACTCTGAGAAGGCGAGGGCGAGCGCCCCGGCGAGTGCGCAGACCGCGGCGGGGAGTCGACGTTGTTGCCAGAAATTCGCGAAACGCACCCAGTGCGCGCCCTCCCCTGACTCGTGGCACGCCTCGCGCCCCTGGCCGACGGGCCGTTGCCGGGCCGGAGTCGTCGGGGGGATCATGAGGGTCAGGGGAATGGACGGGGAGGGATGCCGTGGGCGCGGTGGGCGCGGTGGGCCGGCGGGGTGCGCAGCGGGGCGGCTGGGACGATCCGGGGCCCGGCAAGGGGCTGCCGAACGTGGTGTTCTGGGGCGGCGCGGCGTGCTTCCTGGCCGCGGTCGCCTGGTTCTGCGTGATGATCGGCTGGTCCCGGGTGTGGGCCGAGTCCTGGTGGCAGCCCGTCTGCCTGGCTGGCGGGGGGATCGCCGTGTCCGCCGTTGAGGGAGTGATCGGGCGGCGCACATGGCGGATCGAGCGCTTCCTCGCCTACCGGGAGATGCTGGAGAACCCGGCGCCGGGGGTGGCCGACCCGGGTGCGGAGGATCCCAGCGTGTTCCGGCTGCTGTCGCCCCTGCACAGTCCCGTGCCCTTCCGCGACCGCGACGACGAGCTGGCCCGGCTGCGGCGCTGGTGCGAGGACGGGACCGACACGCCGGTCATGCTGCTCGCCGGTGACCGCGGCGTCGGCAGGTCGCGGCTGGCGCTGGAACTCGCGCGGGCGCTCGGTGAGGAGTGGACCGCCGGACGGCTGCTGCGCGTCTCCGAGCACGAGCTGTTCCCGGCGCTGCGCGACCGGGGCAGGCCCGCGCTGGTCGTCGTGGACGAGGCCGACCTGCGCTCCGACGTCGACAGCCACCTGCACTCCCTCGTGCGCGCGACCGTCGTCCCGCTGCTGCTGGCGTTCGATGCGCGCCCGCGGGACACGCCGCCGGTGCGCCTGTTGTTCGTCGTGGGCCACGCGGAGCGCTTCCGCGCGGTGGTCCGCGAGGAACTGGACTACTCCCGCGGCGGCCCCGACCTGCTCCACCTCCTCGCCGACGCACCCGTCCTGCGTCTCGCGCCGCCGGCGCTCGACCGTGCCGCTCTGGCCGAGCGCCAGGCGGTGGCCCTGGCCGCCTTCACCGCCGCCCTCGGTGGCGGCACCGGCGCCGGGCGGACCGACAGCGCCGTCGCCGCCCCGGTCGACATCCCCGTCCTGCCCGGCCGGACCCCGCTCGACCTGCACGCCCAGGCCCTCGTCAGCGCGCTGACCGGGACCCCGCTGCCCGCTGTCCCCCGGCCCCTCGAGGAGGTCGCCGGGGTCCTCTTCGAGCACGAGCGCGGGCGCTGGCGGCGCTCGGCCGCGTCCTTCACCGCTCCCGGCGTCCCCGCCCTTCCGGGGCTGTCCGACCATCCCGGCCTGCCCGAACGCGTCATGCTCGCCCTGCTGTCAGCGGGCCATCGGCAGTACGTCACCGCCGCGCACGTCCTCGAACGCCTCCCCGAGTTCGCGGGGTCGGCTGCGGAGGGGGCCCGGTCCGCGACGTGGGCCTGGGTGAACTGGGCCCTCGCGCTGCACGGCGGGACGCCTGCGCCCGCGCGCATGGCGGAGCCCTGGATCGGACCGGAGACCTTCACCCACTGGTTCGTGACGACACGGCTGCACGCCGATCCGGAGCTGTTCGACCGCCTCCAGACAGGGCTGGACGGGCACCGCTCCGAGCACCTGGCGGGCGTACTGTCCCGGGCCTGCGAGGACTTCTCCGGGGCGGGCGAGCTGCTGCGGCGGTACGTCGCCCACTACCCCTCGGCTCATGGCTACAACGCCGTGCGCGGCGCCAGGGTGCTCGCCCGCCCCGAGCGGGTGGACCCCTGGATCGCCGAGGGTCTGCGCGCTTCGCGGCAGGGGTTCCGGCCCAGCTTCAGCGCGCCGGTCTCGCGCGATCTGTACACGCTGCTCCTGCAGGCCCGGCCCGAAGTGGTACCGCTGTCCCACGCCGTGCTGGCCCGCGCGTACCGGCGCGCCCGCCGGGCCGAGGAGAAGCAGGAACGACGGCGCAGAAGGGAACTGCGCGGCCGCGGGCGCGGTTCGCGCGCCTGACATCCGCCCCGGCCGTGCCACCTCTTACGAAGTCATGTGGTCAACCCGCCCGTATCTCGCGGTCTTCTCTGCGGCATGATCCCGGTATGCATGGCGGGGATGGGCTGTTCGAGGTCGAGCCGGGCGGGAAGAAGCGGCCGCAGCATCGTCCGGCGGCGGTGGACAAGACGTTCCGGGCGTTCGACCCGCACCAGGTCCTGCTGCTGCCGCCGTCGCTGGACGACTGGCTGCCCGAGGATCATCTGGCCCGGTTTGTCGCCGACCTGGTCGACGAGGTACTCGACCTCTCACCGATCCTGGTGGACTACACCGAAAAGCGCGGCTTCCCGCCGTATGACCCGCGGCTGATGCTGCGGCTGCTGATCTACGGCTACACCACCGGCATCCGCTCCTCCCGGGCGATCGAGCGCCGGTGCGTGGACGATGTCGCGTTCCGTTTCCTGGCCGCTGGCCAGGCTCCGGACTTCCGGTCGATCGCCCGGTTCCGCCGCCGCCACCTGGACGCCCTCGCGGACCTGTTTCTCCAGTCGCTGCACCTCGCGCAGAAGCTCGGCATGGTCAAGATGGGCCGCGTCGCCCTGGACGGCACGAAGCTGGAGGCCAACGCTTCCAGGCACAAGGCGATGAGCTACGGCCGCCTGGTCGACAAGGAAGAGCGGATCGAGGCCGAGATCGCCGAACTGGAGGCCAAGGCTGCCACTTTGCTGGCCGACGCCGAGCACGTCGACACCGCCGAGGACCAGGCCTCCGGCGTCGACGGCAAGGACACTGACCTGCCCGCGGAGCTGGACCGACGCGAAAAGCGGCTCGCCCGGCTGCAGGCCGCCCGCACGCAGATCGAGGCCGAGGCCGCCGAGATGGCCCGCCGCCACGCCGAGGACAAAGAACGCCGCCGACAGGACCGCACCGGCGTCAGCGACGATCAGGCCGTCACCGACGCGGGCGAGCAGGCCGCCGCGAAGGCGAGGCCCAAGCCGAAGGCCCAGGCCAACTTCACCGACCCCGACTCGCGGATCATGAAGAACAGCGACGGCGCCTACATCCAGGCCTACAACGCCCAAGCCGTCGTCGATGAGAAACACCAGGTCATCACCGCCGCCGACGTCACGACCAACCCCTCGGACGCGCTGAACTACACCAGCATGCTCGACCAGTCCGCCGCCAACACCGGTCACCACGCCAAGCAGGCCCTCGTCGACGCCGGCTACTGCTCCGAGAGCAACCTGGAAGCCGCCCAAGAGCGCCAACTGGCATGCGGCACCGACACGTTCATGGCCACCGGCCGCCTGGCCCACGACGAACAGGTTCCGCCCGCACCACGCGGACGCATCCCCAAGGACGCCACCGTGAAGGAGCGCATGGCCCGCAAGCTGCGCACCAAGCCCGGCCGGGCCGCCTACAGCCGCCGAAAGGCCATCGTCGAACCCGTCTTCGGCCAGATCATGACCTGCCACCACGGCCGCCAGCTACTCCTGCGCGGCGAGGACGGTGCCCGAGGCGAGTGGCGCCTGCTGGCCGCCTGCCACAACTTCCGCAAGATCTTCCGACACGCCAGGTCGACTGGCCTCGCCGCGGCGATCGCCTGACCGACCCGGCCGTCAACCCTCGTCCAGTCAATTCCCGAACCGGAAAGACCGGCCACCGCCGCAGGACAAACCGGCCAGGCGACCGGGCGATCCCAGCAATCACGCCCCCGATCCGTTGCCCGTTACTGACACACGCTCCTAGGGTGCGTATCGAGTCGTGATCAATCTGCGGGATGTGCCTTCGTGGCACGGTCTGGTCCGGTAGACCGTCGTACGTGACGCGAGTGCAACTGACCGATCCGGAGTGGGAGTTCATCGAGCCGTACCTGCCGATCGGCGAGTACGGCCCGTATCCCGAGCGGCTGCGGCAGCAGTTCGAGGGCGTGATCTGGCGGTTCAAGACGGGCGGCCAGTGGCGGGAGATGCCGGCAGAGTTCGGTGCATGGTCGACCGTCCACAACCGCTTCCGGCAGTGGCGTGACGCCGGGGTCTTCGAGGCCCTGCTGGAGGGCCTGATCGCGGAAGCCGCCAAGCGCGGTGAGGTGGACCTGTCCCTGGTCAGCATCGACTCCACCACCGCCCGTGCCCACCACGACGCGGCCGGGATGCACCTCGACGAGGACGTCGTCACCGCCCTGGAGAAAGCCGCCGCCAAGGAGGAGAGGGCCAGGTCAAAGGGGGCGGCCTCGAAGAACAAAGCGGGCAGGAGACCGAAAGCGATCCCGCGCGGGAAGAACGACGACGCGTCCGGCGCCGGCGCAAACTCCGGCTGAAGGCCGCCCTCCTCGGACGCTCCAGAGGCGGGCAGACCAGCAAGGTCCACCTCGCCGCCGACCGCAAGTGCCGCCCGCCGGCGTTCATCCTGACCGCGGGCCAGGCAGCGGACAGCCCACAGTTCATCCCCGTCCTGAAGAAGGTGCGGGTGCGCGGGCCCGTCGGCCGTCCCCGTACCCGGCCGGACGGGGTCGCCGGAGACAAGGCTTACTCGTCTCGCGGCAACCGTGCCCACCTGCGCAAAAGCCGTATCAAGGCGGTCATTCCGGAGAAGAGGGACCAGGCCGCCAACCGGAAGAAGAAGGGCAGTGGGGGCGGCAGGCCCGTCAGTCACGACACCGAGCTCTACAAGGAACGGAACACCGTCGAGCGGGCGATCAACAGGATGAAGGCATGGCGAGGCATTGCGACCCGCTACGACAAGACCCCGGGGAGCTACCTCGCCGGACTCCACCTCCGGGCCTCGATGATCTGGATCAAGGACCTCACACGAGCAGCCCCTTGATCACAACCAAATACGCTCCCTAGTGGCACCGGCTGTGTTTTTGCTGTTCAGAGGTGTTTTGCCTGGTCAGCGTTGTGGTGGTTTCCGGCTTGTTCCGGTGGTGGGTTTCGGCGAGGTGATCAATACGGATCTGGTCGAGGCTGGTCTTCGTGATGCGTTCGCTGCCGTTGAGGATCGCGGTGATCGCGGCTTGGCGTAGGAGCTGGGGCAGACTTCCGATCCGGCCCGCGGTCCGCTGGTGAAGGTAGGACGCGTGGCGGGGGAGGGGCTCTACCCGGTGCGCGCGGAGATCGAGCGCGGTTTCCACTGCCGTGATCAGCTCTTTGAACGGCTCGTGCTTCCCGAGCCGCGCCGGGAACGCTCCGCATTCCACCGGGCTGGCGAGTGCGGCGAGTTGCGCCCCACGCGCACCGCTGAACAGGGCGGTCGTGGTGACGTCGATGCCCGCGTACACGAACGTCGCCCTGATGCGTTCGGTCAGGTCTTTCAGGAGGTCGGCGGTCTCCGCACCGGTGGTGGTGCGGAGATTGAGGCGGTGGATTTCGTCGATTACGACCAGGCGCACGCCCCCACGGTTGTAGGTATGGCAGACAGCGTCGGTGATCTGTGCCTGCGTCATCCGGGCGGTGACGGGGATGCCGAGGAAGCCGACCTCGCCACACCCACCGGGGACTTCCGCTACGGCGCCCTCAGGGGCGATACCGGCGAAGACCCGCGGGAGCCGTACGAGACCAACCTCGCTCACGCAGGGCCGGCACCTACCGACTGCGCCTGCACGCCCGGGGCCGGGACATCAACCCCGATGGCGTGCAGGACGAGGACGAGCCGATCGCAGAGCACCACCTGCTCCAGGTCTGGCCGAAGCGCACCACATGGACCAGCCACCGCGATCGCCCGCCTTCTCCTGCCTTGGAGAAGGTCCGCATTGTGCGCCTGGCCGCAGAACGAGCGCCCGGGCGATCCGGTTTATGGTGAAGGGGCTGCTGTTCGTCGGCGAGCGCGGTGCGCCCTTCCGCCGCTCGGCCTTCGACCGGGAGTGCACCGGCAACACCCTGTTCGGGAGCTCGCTGCACCTGGGCCGGGCTCAGCCGGGGCTGACGGTGTACGTGAACGTCTGCGAGGAGTCGCTGCCCCCAGTGCTGGTGACGGTGACGGGGACCGTGCCCGTGCCGCCCGGGGAGTAGGCGACGATGGTGGTGTCGTCGATGACGTTGTAGGCGGCCGAGTCGGGGCCGTACGACACGTCCACGACATCGCTCAGATTGGTGCCGATGATGGTGGAGGCCGTGCCGCCGTAGTCCGGTCCGGTGGTGGGGGTCAGGCTGGTCACCGTCGGAGCGCCTACATAGGTGAAGGTGAGCCCGTTGGTGGTACCGCCAATCGTCGTGACGCTGACTCCGACGGTCTGCGGAGTGGTTACGGGCGGCACCGTGACGTCCAGTGTGGTGTCGTTCACGACCGTGGGAACGACGGAGTTGGAGCCGAAGGACATCGACGTGGCGGTCGTCAGACTCGAACCGGTGAGGGTGATCGGGATGCCGCCGAGCGGTCCCATGGTCTCACTGAGGCTCGATTTGGACGGGAACGGGATGTAGTAGTACCAGACCGGGGCTGTCGTTCCGCCCGGCGTGGTGACGATGACCTGGACCGCGGCGTTGTTCGATGGTGCGACAGCGGTGATCTGGGTGGCACTGTCGACCGTGAAACTGGCCGACTTGGTACCGAACTTCACGCTGGTGGCGCCCGTGAAGTTCGTTCCGGTGATGACGACCTGGTTACCACCCGAGGTGGGTCCCTGGTTCGGGTTCAGAGTGACCATGAGGCTTCTCCTTCGCGCTGGGTGCTTTCTTCTCCGGGAAGGCCGCCCCGCATGCGGGAGCACGAATGGGCCTATTGGGCCTCGGCGCCATTTCAATGAAGGTGGATTCTCGTGCAGGGCACCCCTTGTATTAAGAAATTGAAGCAGGCGTTCCACGGATGGAGCAGGGTTCATATGATGCACTGAGTGGCGAATACTGAATTACTTCCTGGTGGTCAAATGTGCGCCCGCGTGCTCCGGTTGACCACTTACGTCGAGTCGCGGCGGATGGGACGATCCGGGGACACGTGGAATCCACTCCTGAAATCGCGGGCGCCAGGTTATTGAATCTCAGGGCATGAAATCCTCAAATCGCTCTGACACTCACTGAATTCGGGAGTCCGGTCGAGAGGAGCCAGCATGTCCGTCAGTAAAGCCCCGCCGGCAGCCCAGGAGCTCGGGAGTTCCGTCCGCCGCCCTGTCGCTGGTGGCCGACGTCGACACCATCCCGGTGGGACCGGCACCCCACTCCATCGCCATGCGGCCCGACGGGCTGCGCTCCTATGTGACCAACTCGGGTACCGACACGTTGAGCGTGATCGACACCGTCGCCGGCGCCGTCGTCACCACCATCGAGGTAGGGGCCGGCCCGTGGGCCGCGGCGGTCGCCCCCGACGGCCAGTACGTCTACGTGACCAGCCCCGGCTCGGGGACCGTCGGCATCGTCGGCACGGCCACCGACACCCTCGTCGGTACCGTCAGCGGCCTCACCGCGCCGCGCGGACTGGCCGTCACCCCCGACGGAGCCCGCCTCTATGTCGCGAACTCCGGTGGCGACACGGTGAGCGTCATCAGTACGGCCACCAACACCGTCACCGGCACCATCACCGTGGGGAACAGCCCCCAGGCGATCACCATCCGTCCCGACGGTCTGCGCGCCTACGTCAGCAACTCCGCCAACGGCACCGTGAGAGTGATCAACACGGTCAGCAACACCGTCGTGGCCACCGTGACCGGGTTCAACGTGCCCCTGGGCATGGCCGTCACCCCCGACGGGGTCAACGTGTACGTCGCGAACTCCGGTGGCGACACGGTGAGCGTCATCAGTACGGCCACCAACACCGTCACCGACACGGTCACCGTCGCGAGCAGCCCGGTCTATCCGACCGCCTCCCCCGACGGGACGCTCGTCTACGTGTCGATGACCGGCGCGGACTCGCTGACGGTGATCAACCCGAGTAGCAACATCGTCACCGAAACGATCCCGGGATTCGTCGGGCCCCACGAGGTGGCGACCACACCGGACGGGGGTTACCTCTATGTCGTCAACCACGGCGACAACACGGTCGGCGTCCTGAGAAGGCCGGCCAGCATCTCCCCGAGCAGCGGCTCCCGTGGCGGCGGAACGACTGTGACCATCAAAGGCAGGGGCTTCCTCGGGACCACCGCCGTGCGCTTCGGTATCCGGCCGGCCAGGAACGTCACCGTGGTAAGTGACACCATGCTGACCGTCGTCACCCCTTCCGCCATCCGATCTGCCGTACCGGTGACCGTGACTGCCAGCGGCGGAACAGCCATCATCGGCCACTTCTACTACCGTCGGCTGCCCGTCGTGAGCCAGATCTCGTCCTCCTCCGGATCGACGAACGGGGGAAACGTCGTCACCCTCACCGGACTCAGGTTCATCGGTGTCAAGTACGTATGGTTCGGCGCCGTCCAGGCGGCTGCCACCGTCCGGTCGGACACCGAGCTCACCGTCACCGTCCCACCGTCGGCCCTCGCCCACACCGCCCCCGTCTACACGGTCAACGCGGGAGGCGTCTCCAACAGCCTCGCCTACACCTACGTCGGCAGCCCCACGATCACCAGCATCAGCCCGACCTCGGGGCCGCGGACCGGAAGCCGTATCGTGAACATCAACGGCACGTTCCTGTCCCAGGTCACCACCATCACCTTCGGCGGCGTCCCGGCCCTCTCGTTCAAGGTCATGTCCGCCATCAAGGTTCAGACGGTGACACCACCGAGGTCCACCCCAGGGCCCGTGGCCGTGGTCGTGCAAACCTCCACCGGCGCCACGGCCGCCTCCCCCGTTCCGTACACGTACACCTGACAGCAGCCGACCGAGCGGGCTCGGGGCTCGCCAGTCCCGTCGCCACGGAAGCAGTGCGCCGGACGCAGCGCCAACGGCGTTCACAGAGCTGCAGTGGCCTTCCGGAGTATGGAGTTGCCCTCCGGTGGTCAGGTTCCAGACGTTGGCAGTCCTGTCGGCGCCGATGGTATTCGCCACAGGACGGCCATCGGGCAACACCGCCGCGGCAACGGCATATGACTGAAGGGGGGCGGCCTGGTCAGCGGGCTGATTCAGTTGCATGGACGGAGCCCGCGTGCCGTTGGAGCAGTGGCTCCGTGATCTGCGTCAAAAGGGCACGACAGGCGGGTCTTCGTGGAGGAGGCGATGTCTGCTTCCGCTGGGTCCCGCTGTCCTGGCACCACCACCGCTTTCCCAGCCCGAGTCCAGTCGAGGGGACTTGTTGGCATTTCCGACGTTCCGACGAGCCCGACACCCAGCATGTGCGGATCCTGCGCGACGCAGTGCCAGTTGACCCCTGACAGAGGATCTTGCTCGTTTGCCAAGTGATCTTGACGACCAGTAGGTTTCTGCCACTTGATCTCGACCGGTGGGTCTCGTCCGGTGAGGGAGACCGTGGCTGTTGCCGCGCCGGCGTACGGCGATGCCGTCCTATCGGCCTTTGAGCTGGGCTTTGCCGAGGGCGGCAGCGCCGTCGGCTGCCGTTGGGTCAGGGCTGGAACCGTCGATTCGAGACGGCCGATCCGGTCCGGGAGTTCCGCTGGTCCAAGGGCGGGGAGAGTTTCGCGGGCTTGTACTACTCGACCACGGTGGGCGCCCACGTGGGCTACGAGTCGTGGCTGGAGCGGGATCGGCTGATCGTGCTGGACCGGGAGCCCGAGGTGGTCGGGATCGCGTCGCAGCCGTTCTGACTGCACTGGCACGACGGGAAGCGGCGGCGCCGGCACGCGCCCGACTACTTCGTACGGCTAGGAAGCAGCCGGGGCCGGGTTGTGGATGTGCGGGCCGGTGACCGGATCGACCGGGCGGCCGCCGAGTCGTTCGAAGAGACGGAGCGGGCCTGCCGCGCGGTCGGCCGGTGTCGGCTTCCTCCAGCCCCTCGTCCTGGAACCGGGCCACAGTCTCAGGGTCGGTGACCACCTCAATCCAGGCGAACGTTTCGAGGACCTCCCGCGCGGAACGCGCTCGGACCCACCACCACAAATCGCCCATGCCGTAGTCGTGCAGAGGAAGGGGCGCTTGCGCGCGTCAGAGGGGTTCCTGCAAATGAAATTGCGATGTACGGTTCTGCAATCACGTTTGCAACATGCTGCGTTTCGTACCAGGGAGCAAGATCTGTGTCCGCACTGCAGAACCACGACCCCGCCGACGGCGGCAGCCAGTGGCTGGGCGACGCCCTGCCCGATGTGCCGCTGTCCAAGGCTCAGGCCCGGGTCGTCGACGTCATCGTCCGCAATCCGCAGCTGTCCTCGTACGCGGAGATCGCGGAGATCGCCGAGCGGGCGGACGTGAACAGTTCGACGGTGGTGCGGGCCGCCCAGACGTTGGGCTACCGGGGCTGGCCGGATCTGCAACGCGAGTTGCGGGCCCGCTACTTGGTGCACATCTCCACCGAGGAGACCCTGACCGAACACGGCGAGCACCGCAGCCCGCTGCACGACTCGCTCACGCACGACATCGAGAATCTGCGCCAGACCCTGGAGAGCAACTCCGCCGCCGACGCGGAGGCGGCCATCGCCACGCTGGCCTCGGCCCGGTCGATCCTGGTGATCGGGGTCGGCTCCTTCGCCGGTCCGGCCAGTGTCATGGCGCACCTCGGCTCCACGATGGGCTACCCCGTCACGCTGGAGAACCGGGCCGGCGTCCATCTGGCGACCGCTGTCAACTGCCTCGGTCCGGGTGACGTGCTCGTGGTCGTCAACATGTGGCGGTCCATGAAACAGATCATCGTCGCAGCCGACGCGGCCCGTGCGGCGGGCGCCACGGTGGTGGCGATCACCGACATGCGGCGCGGCCGGCTCGCCACCTCCATCGCCCACCATCTGCTGATCGTGCCGTCGGAGGGCATCTCCTTCTTCCAGTCCGTCACGGCCGCCACCTCGGTGGTCTACGGACTTCTCGCCGGCATGCAGACGGCTCAGCCCGAGCGCAGCCGTGCCGCTATCCGCCGCACCCAGCAACTCTGGAAGGACCTGGACGTCTACCTCGACTGAACCGCTCTCCCCCCGTCGCGCCGTGTGGACGTCCGATCCGGTCCGCGCGGTCGGCGACACTCCGCAGCACAGCCCATATCGGGCGGCGCGCCCACCGGCTGTCGCCGCCGTACCGCACACGCTCCCACGCCGCCCGACCGGTGCCGCCTTCGGAGTGCCGGTGGCCTACGCGCCTTTCAACACACCTCTTTCACTGCCGCGTGTGTGCGCTGACCGCGCCGACGGGCCTGCCCCGGCTGCCCCTTCCCAAGGTCTGTCGGGGCCCACCTGAACACCGTTTCCCCGGGCCGGCGAGGCCCGTCTCCCCGGCCTCGCTCGTGTCCATACGCACGTCCCCTCATGACAGGAGCACTGATGAGCAAGCACATCGCCGTTGTCGGCCTCGGCTCGATGGGCGGTGCCATGGCTTCCGCCCTGCTGCGGGCGGGGTGGCAGGTGCGCGGATACGATCCGGCGCCCGCCGCCCGGTCCGCCGCCGCAAAGGAGGGTGTGGAGACCGTCGAGGACCTCGCCCAGTTGGCCGGCACGCCCTACGTGGTCCTGTCGCTGCCCTCGGCTCGCGTGGTCGAGGCGACCGTGCCCGTTCTGCTGGCGCGGCCGGGCACGCTCGCCATCGTCGACACCACGACGTCGGAGCCGGGCACGTCCGCCGAGTGCGCGGTCCTCGCGGCGGACGAGGGCGCGGCCTTCGTGGACGCACCTGTCTCGGGCGGCCGTGACGGCGCGGCCGATGGTCGGCTCGCCGCGTTCGTCGGTGCCGACCCTGACGCGCTCGACGCGGCCCGGCCCGTGCTGGACGCACTCACCGGCGGCCAGTACCGCCACCTCGGCGCCCCCGGCTCCGGAAACGTGGTCAAGCTCCTCAACAACGCCCTCGCGGCGGTCAACCTGGTCGCGGTCGGCGAGGCCCTCGCCGTGGCGAAGGCGTACGGCGTCGATCCCTCCGCCGCCGCGGCGGGCATCAGCGGCGCGTCCGGCGCCAGCAAGGCGTCCGCGGCCATGTACCCGAACTGGGTGCTCACCGGCACCTACGACTCCGGTTTCGCCCTGGGACTCATGGCCCGGGACGCCGCACTCGCCGTGGAGACCGCCGGGCAGCGCGGTGAGACCCCGCAGCTGCTGGCCGCCGCCAGCCGCGTCTGGCAGGAGGCCCTGGCCGCGCTCGGCCCCGGCGCCGACTTCACCGAGATCGCCCGCACCGTAGCCCCCTCCCTCACCTCCGAAGGAGCCACCGCAGCATGAGCACCACCACCTTCCCGACGGACCTGAGCACGTCCGGCGCCGTCACCGCCCGTGCCGCTCTCGACGCCGCCTTCCCGCAGGGCCTGGGCTCGTTCGTCGACGGTCAGGTCGTCACCGGCGGCGGCGAGACCGTGCGCCTCACCGCCGCCGCGACCGGAGAGGGCTTCGCCGACTACACCGACGCCGGGACCGAAGGGGCCGACGCCGTGCTGGCCTCCGCCGTCCGCGGGGCCGAGGTCTGGGCCGCGACCGGCCCGTTCGAACGGGCCGCGATCCTGCGCGAGGTCTCCCGGACGATCGGCGAGCACACCGAGGAACTCGCCCTCCTGGAATCCGCCACCACCGGCAAGCCCGTCCGCGACACCCGCGCCGAGGCCGCCAAGGTCGCCGAGATGTTCGGCTACTACGCAGGGTGGGCGGACAAGCTGCTGGGCCACACGATCCCCGTCCCGGGCAACTGGCACACCTACACCGAACGGATCCCCTGGGGCGTCGTGGTGGCCGTCACCCCGTGGAACGCGCCCCTGTTCACGGGCGGCTGGAACTCGGCCGCACCGCTCGCGGCCGGCAACGCCGTCGTCGTCAAGCCCAGCGAGTTCACCCCGGCCTCCACACTGCGGCTGGCCCAGCTGGCCCACCGGGCGGGGCTGCCGGACGGTGTGTTCAACGTCGCCACCGGCCTCGGCGCCACCGTCGGCGCCGCCCTCACCTCCGACTCCCGGGTCGGCAAGGTGTCCTTCATCGGCTCGGTCGCCACCGGCCGCCGGGTGGCGGTCGCCGCGGCGGGCGCCGGTATCCCGACCGTCCTCGAACTCGGTGGCAAGAGCGCCAACATCGTCTTCGCCGACGCCGACCTGGACCGGGCGGCCGACGGCGCCGTGTCGGCCGTCTTCTCCGGAGCGGGGCAGTCGTGCGTGGCCGGCTCCAGACTGCTCGTGGAGCGTTCCGTGTACGCGGAGTTCATCGCGCGCGTGGCCGAGCGAGCATCCCGGCTGCGGCTGGGCGACCCCCTCGACCCCACCACCGAGGTCGGCCCGATCATCACCCAGCCCCAGTTCGGCACGGTCACCTCGCTGATCGAGGCCGGGCTCGCGGGCGGCGCCCGCCGGGTGACCGGCACACAGCTGCCCGCCCGGCTCACCGACTCGGCGCTGGCGAGCGGACGCTGGGTGCCGCCCACCCTGCTGGACGGGGTCACGCCCGCCAACCCGCTGGAGACCACCGAGGTCTTCGGACCGGTGATCGGTGCCGACGCCTTCGACACCGAGGCGGAGGCCATCGCCCGCGCCAACGCCACGAACTTCGGTCTGGCCGGGGCGGTCTGGACCCAGGACGTCGCCCGTGCCCACCATGTGGCGCGCGCCGTGAAATCCGGCACCTTCTGGATCAATGCCTATAAAACCATCCACGTCGCGGTGCCCTTCGGCGGCTTCGGGGACTCCGGACACGGCCGCTCCTCCGGTCCCGGAGTGCTGGACGAGTACACGCAGACCAAGGCCGTCTGGACCCCCACCCGGGCCGCCGGCGCCCCGTTCCCCTCGCTGAGCTACTAGGAGGCACTCGTGGCCACGAAGAATCCCGCCGGCTCCGGCAGCCGGCTCAAGTCCGACACCTCCACGGGTGTGTCGGACTGGCAGGACCGCGTGCTCAGGCTGGCACGCGCCCTGCACGCGCGTCCCGAAGTCGCCTTCCAGGAAACCGAGTCCGCAGCGGCGATCACCGAACTGCTCACCGAGGGCGGGTTCACGGTCGAGCGCGGCACGGGAGGTCTGCCGACCGCGTTCACCGCCACCGCGGGCAGCGGCGAGCTGACGGTCGCGCTCTGTGTCGAGTACGACGCGCTGCCCGAGGTCGGTCATGCCTGCGGCCACAACCTCATCGCCGGCGCCTCGGTGGCCGCCGCGCTGGCCCTGGCCCCGTACGTCGACGAACTCGGCATCACGCTGAAGGCGATAGGCACCCCGGCCGAGGAGCACGGCGGCGGCAAGGCACTGCTGCTGGAGGCCGGCGCGTTCGACGGAGTGGGCCTGGCCCTGATGGTCCACCCGGTACAGGACGGGATCGGCTACAACCCCGCCGGGAGCACCGCGCAGGCGGTCGGCCGGTACCGGGCCGTGTTCCGGGGATGTGCTGCGCACGCCGCAGCCGCACCCCACCAGGGCGTGAACGCCGCCGACGCCGCCACGCTCTCCCAGGTGGCCGTCGGGCTGCTGCGCCAGCAACTGCCGGGCGACCAGCGGGTGGCGCTGTTCGTCTCCGAAGGCGGCGTCGCCACCAACATCATCCCCGAGCGGGCCGTCGTCGACTTCGAGTGCCGGGCATTCACCCTGCCCGAGTACGAGACGCTGCTGAAGCGTGTCCGGCGGTGTTTCGAGGGTGCGGCCCTGGCGACCGGCGCCGAGCTGACCGTAGAGGCCACCGAGCCGCTCTACGAGCCGCTCGTGCAGGACGACGCGCTGGCGGGCTTCTGGACGTCGGCCATGGCTGCCTTCGGGCGGGACGTCACCTCCGGTGACCGGCTCGCCGGCGGTTCGACCGACATGGGCAACGTCAGCCAGGTCATCCCCAGCCTGCATCCGTGGCTGAGCATCCCGGAAGTCGACGTGCCCATTCACTCCCACGCCTTCGCGGCCGTCGCCGACACATCCGTGGCGTACGACATGATGTTCGAGGCGGCCCGTGCCCTCGCCTGGACCGTCGTCGACGCGGCGGGCAACGCCGAGCACCGGCACCGTTTCATCGCCGCGGCCTACCGCCGTGACGTCCGTAAGGAGGCGGTGTCGACATGAGCAGCCTCACCACCGCGGCCAAGGACCGCGTCGCCGGGTCGCGTCAGACCCTGCCGATCGCCGCCCTCGCCCTGGTCATCGCCCTGGTCGTGCAGGCCGTCGGGCAGCTCGACATCGACCTGGGCGTCGGCTCCGTCATCGTCTTCCCCATGGTGTGGGGTCTGATCCTGGGCCTGCTGGTGTCGGTCCAGAAGGTCCGCCCCCTCGGCATCCGTCTCCAGAAAGTGGCGTCCGCGCTCGTCGGCGTGGCCGTGATGCTCCTGGTCGCCCGGCTCGCCTTCAACATCGGCCCCAGCCTGCCGACGCTCGTCAAGGCCGGGCCCGCGCTGCTGCTCCAGGAGATCGGCCATCTACTGGGCACGGTGGCCGTGGCCCTGCCGCTCGCCGTCGTACTGCGCTTGGGCAAGGCCAGGGTCGGAGCCACCTTCTCGCTGGACCGCGAGCCATCCTTCGCGATGGTCTCGGAGAAGTACGGGCCGGACTCCGACCAGTACCGCGGCGTCCTGGCCATGTATGTGTTCGGCACGATGTTCGGAGCGGTGTTCATCACGCTCCTGACCTCGCTGGTGTCGAACTGGAACATCTTCGACCCACTGGCCCTCGCCATGGGCGCCGGCGTCGGCTCGGGATCGATGATGGCCGCGTCCTCGGCCAGCATCGTGGCCGCTTACCCGGGACACGAGGAAGCCATCCTCGGCATGGCGGCGGTGTCGAACCTCATCACCACCATCCTCGGGGTCTACGTGGGCATCTACGTAGCACTGCCGCTGGCGGACCGGTTCTACCGCGTCCTCACCCGCCGTCAGGACACCCGCGCGGCGGAGACGACGACGCCCGACGCCCTCTCCGCCCCGGACGGCCCGACGGACGACGCCGCGAACCGCGCCTTCCGGGAGGAAGTCGCCGCCGCCTCGGGCGAGATCAGGATCCCGTTCTGGCTTTCGCTCGGCGTCCTGACGGTGCTCGGCCTCGGCACCGCCTCCGTCGCGGCCGGCACGATCGGCTGGGACATCGTCGGCGGCTATGCCGTGCTGCTGGGCCTGGTGCTGCTCGGTCTGTTCCTCGCCAAGGTCAGCCGGAAGATCTCCGCGATTGTGTGGATCACCACGGTGGGCGCGTACGTGTCCAGCCCGTGGTTCTTCGCCTCCGGCAGCCTCAACAGTCTGGTCGGCTCGGTGGACTTTCTGTCCATCGCCACGATCATGCTGACCCTCGCGGGACTGTCGCTGGGCAAGGATCTCCCGTTGCTGCGCCACATCGGCTGGAAAATCATCCCGGTTGGGCTCGTCGCGATCACCGCTTCATTCCTGCTCTCGGTAGTGATCGCCGAGTTCACCCTCGGCGCGTGGGGCTGACTCCCCCCTCCACGCCGCAGGCATGACCGTGCGACAGCGCCTCCCCTTGGCCGCCGAGCAGGGGTGGTATGCCGACGCCGACGGGTCCGCGACGTGCCCGGGCTGGGAGACCCGGCCGCAGTCCGGTTCCGGAGCGCAAGCAGTGTTGGGCCTGCACCGCCGCACGGTCGATCTGGCGCAGGGTGCGATGTGTCACTACAGCGTCACGTCACCGAGCACCCCGCCGAAGACGATCTCCAGTCGCCCCAATCCCGCGAACAGAACGGCCCCGTACAGGCACGTGCGGGGTCGTTCTGGCGCCCGAGCCGTCACACAGCCATCGGCGGGCCCTCAACAGCCTGCGGTGACGTTCCCGCAGTACACCCAGCCCGTATTGCCGTTGTCGTTTCTGACGTAGTACCACTTGTTGCCCGCATCGTTGTACGCATAGTGCGACCACCAGACGGGCATGTCCGGGAAGATGACGCCTGTCGACGCGCAAGTAGCGCGGTAGCACTCTCGGATGTTGGCGTACTTGGTGGCCTCTGTGGGCGTCCACGTGGCGGCCTGGGCACTGGTCGAGACGGACAGCGCGACAGCGGCGGCGCCGAAAGCACCAAGAACGGCAGTGCGTTTACGCATGGTGAAAGTCTCCTTCTGGCAGTACGGAACAACCTTGAACACACCGGTGAACGTCGGTTGTACCGTTGTATCCCTTCTGGCTGCAGCTCACTCTGGACGTTCACCGCTGGGAGTGACCAGGGGTTCGCCCTGTCCCGGACATGTCCCGACCGCTGTCCCACCACCGGCTGCAGCCGCATTGACGTGTCCTGTTGGAGTGGCGGCCTGATCCTCGGCGACGCTCGTCGCCGACGGCGTGTGCCGTGACGTGGCGAAGGCGGCGTACACCCACTCCGCCCCGCACCCCGTGCCGGCAGCAGTGGGACTTCTACGGCGGCCCGCTCGTCAGTACCTGCAGCGTCGCCCGCGATGCGGGCCACCTCTTGGGCGCTCCGGGTTCACCGCGCACAGGCGGTGAACCCGGAACGGTGACTACAGCTGATGGGACGCCGCGCGAGGCATCACTCGGCAAGGGTTGCGTGCAGTGGACGTGGCGTGGCCAATCGGCTCGCGGCGCGGGCCTGGACGCAGGGACTCCGACTCGTGCCTGACCGTGTGGTCGCCGTCCTACCGTGGTGCCGTCGCCGCGGCCATGAACATCGGCAGCGCCAGGAAGAGCCGGTCGGCCTCGGCCCGCACACGCTGCTCAGCGATCCAGCTGTCCGACTGCTCGTTCGTGATGGCGCCGGTGGAGCGGGCTCCTTCGGCCAGTCCGGCGAGCAAGGGCAACATTGCCGGTCCGGTGAACACGCCGGTGTGCACCTCGACCGTCATGTCGTCGAAGCCGGCATCCAGGAGCAGGTTGCGGTATTGGCGGGCGGCGCGCGGGCCAGCGGTCAGGTCCGCGCGGGCGTGCACGATGCTGCGGGTGAGGGCCGGATCGTCGGAATCGATGACGATGGTGTCCCAGTCCTGGCCGAGCAGCGTGATTCGCCCTCCTGGCCTGAGAACCCTGCGGGCCTCTGTCAACGCCCGCTCGGGTTCGGCCAGTTCGTGGAACACCTTGTCCGCGCGGTAGCCGTCCACGGAGGAGTCCGCCAGCGCCAGTTCGTACGCTCCCGCTATCCGGAAGTCCGCCTCGGGCCACCGGCCGCGGGCGACCGAGATCATCCGCTCGCTGGGGTCTACGCCGACCGCCTTCACACCCCGTTCGGTCAGTTCTGCAACGGCCCGTCCGGGGCCGCAGCCCACGTCCACGGCGGACATTCCGGGTCCGACGCCGAGCAAATCGTAGGAGCGGGCCCGCAGTTCGTCGGCGCCCGGCAGCCGTTCGGCGGCATCGAGCAGCGTGATGAGGTCGCCCGGCAACTGGCGCGTTTGTTCCGTTTCTTTGGTCATGAGCGCCAGGCTGCGACTTAATGTCGGCATGAAGTCAAGCGAGCACACGACCTCTGTTGGCGGTGAGCGCGAGCCGATGGGAATCGGCACCCTCGCCGAACGCTTCGGCCTGGCTGCGCACGTCCTGCGTCACTGGGAGGCGATGGGGCTGCTCACGCCCGCCCGTGACGCCGCTGGACGCCGCCGCTATGGGCTCGCCGACCTCACACGAGTCGCCATCATCGTGCGCGCCAAGGAGGCAGGACTCTCCCTCGACACGATCCGCTCTCTGGTCGCTACCGCAGATCCCGCCGGGCGCAGGGACATCCTGCGCGAAGAAGCCGAGGCGCTTCGCTCCCGTATTGCGGCCGCGCGGGCGTCTCTGGGAATGATCGAATGTGCCCTTGGCTGCGACCACGAGGACTTTCCCCAGTGTGCCCATTTCCAGCAGTTGGTGGCGGCTCGCATCGGCACGGACGCTGCGGTCCGACTCCCCGTCTGAGCCCACGCGCTCGACGCCCGGCAGCGACGCGATTCTCGGCCGTCCGTGGCCAGCCGGCCCGAGCGGACTAGACGATCTTGAAGACCATGGCCGAGGCTCCGGCTCGGGATCCGGCGCCCTTGGTGACCTTGGTCCGCGGACGGGCGGTCGCGAAGGTCGACTCGATGGAGACACACGCGACAGCGGCCTACGGCTCCGGGGAGTTGAGGCCGTACGTCGCCACTGGACGGCCGTCTGGGGCGGGCAGAGGATTCGACTCCGGGAGTTCGCCGGCCAGGGGAAGCGTGGCGATGCACCCGCGAGCGCCGGGGCGTGGCGTCACCCGCTGCTCTTCGTGTGACTGCGCCTGGACGTCACCGCGGCCGACGTGCCCGCGTTCGGGAAGGCGTACGTAGTGGTCGCCCTGTGTCCAGCCATCGGCCCGGTGTGGCTGGGCCGCCCGGCGCCAGTTGCGCGACGGGCGGCCGACTGGTGGTGGCGCGTCGAACGCCGAAACTACGTCTACGGAGATCCGCAGGCTGATACAGCGCCGGGTCCGAGCCGGCGGTCAGGCGGTTTGTGCGCTGCGGGCGTACGGCGCGAACAGCAGCGACCAGTTGCCGACCGTGGTCCGGGCCAGTGCCGTCCCCAGCTCCCCGTCCTCGTCATCGGGGGTCACTTCGTCGGGCCGGAGGCCGGACCGCGTGGCCGGCTCCTGGGATCCGGTCCCGGTGTGGACGGGGTCGCCGTCAGCAGGGTCCTCCGTTGCCGCGTCGAGGAGGTAGAGCAGGTGCCCGTGTGCGGGGCCGGCATCCCCTGCTTCCAGTGATTGCGTGGTGAAGGTGCGCTGCTCGTCATACCGCACCAGATCTGAGTTCTCCACGGCGGCCTGGACGAGCTGGGCCCAGTAGGACTCGTCGTGGGCACCCGTGCGCTGACGCATGTGCCGTGTGGCGTACCGCGCCATGGCTCCTGCGTCGTCGATCAAGGGGGAGAGCACCTGGTCGGAGGTGAAATCGAAGCCGAACCACAGGCGGCGGCCATCGAGGACCAGCGACTCGATACCGCCGACGACGCCGATGCGCCCGGTCAGCCCGGGTACCGGATCCGTCACGTTTTCTCCCGGTGTGGTATCTGAGATTGCGTTGTCTGCCATGGTGGGGCCCTCTTCCGCAGTCGCGTTCACGCTACTGCCGGAGTGTCTATCGCAGAGCACTGACATTGATGCTCCGGTCCCGTCGAAGGCCGCGCCAACCGCATCGAAATGGTCAAACGCCAGATGTTCGGCCGCGCCAAGCTTCCGATCCTGCGTAAACGGGTACTTCTCACCCGCCGCCCGATGACGGCCTGCGCAAGTAGCAAGACGACGTTGCAGTATGTAATCAGACGGTCGGCAGAGAGCTCGAACTACCACGTTGGTGACGACGAAGTACCCCGGGCTCACCCGATCGTCCTCTTTGCTCACGAGCCCCGGACCGTCCTCGCGGTGGTAGCGACGCAACATGCGGTGACGCAACGGGGCCCCAGCCATCAACAGAACCGGAGCGACGACGATTGCACCGACCGTCACAGCGAGCCGGACTGCCTGAATCCTGGCGACGCTCTCCATCCGCATCGCTCCAGTCTGCCGATCAGAAGAAACTCGTCCACCGCTCTCACGGAACGTGTGCCAGAACACCCTTCTCGCATACAGAGCCACGTACTTCGTATTTCCGTGAAAGCCATGTCCGTTGAGAACGCTGAGGGCCAGCGTTCTCAATCGACGTGACGGCCCACCAGGTCAGCGGCTCGCCATCTGACAGATGCACTTCGACAGGACATCGGTCCGGTTCGGCGGTGCCGCGGCTACGGCTGCTGTCGGGTCGAGGTCGAAAGGTCGATGCGGAACAGGGAGGTCGCGTTGGTCGAGGAGAACTGGCGACGTTGGGCCTCGGTGGGGAAGTGGGTGAGGAAGGAGTCGATGTCCTGCCTGGTCGGCCGTTGGTAGGGGTAGTCGGTGGAGAAGAGCAACCGGTCGACGGTGGTGACCGACAGGGTGTGGTGCAGCAGTGCCGGATTGAGCATGCCGGACGCGGTGATGTGGAAGTTCGTCCGTATGTAGTCGGACACCGGGCGCCGGAGTCCGGCGGTTCGGGAGAGGAGGTCGGCCCGGTCCAGCCAGAACGGGAGCATCTCGCCCCAGTGACCGAGCACGATCCGAAGGTCGGGATGGCGGTCGAACGTGCCGCGCAGGATCAGGCGCAGCGCCGCCGTTCCGGCGTCCAGGTGCCAGCCCCAGCCGTAGGTGGCCAGGGCGAGGTCCGTGGCGGGATCGAAGCCTCGATAGGCCTCGCGAACGGCGGTCGCCGGCAGTTGGGGGTGGATGAACACCGGTTGGCGAAGTACCGCCGCGGTGGCGAGGAAGTCGTCGTAGGCGGGGTCGTCGAGGAACAATTCTCCCGCGCGGCCGTGGACCATGGTGCCCACGTGTCCCATGGCGGCGGCTCGTTCGAGTTCGCCCGCGACGTGCTTCGGCGACGACATGGGCAGGGTGGACAGGGATCGGAAGCGGGTCGGGTTCCGGGAGACGGCCGCGGTGGCGGCGTCGTTCGCGGCGCGGCTCAGCCGCAGCGCCGCGTCGGCCGGCAGCGGGTGGGTTCCGGGTGGGGCGAGGGACAGGATCGACAGGTCGATGCCCTGGGCGTCCATGGTGGCGATGCGACCGGCCGCCAGGTCCTCCAGGCGCTCGCGGTTGTCGCCCAGTTCGTTGAAGGCGAGGCTTTCGTCGGGGTGTGGCGCGGCGCGCAGCGCGGACGTCACGTCCGGCATGATCCAGTGTTCCTCGATGGCGACGAGCGGCATGGTCGCGATCCTTTGGTGTCGTAGGGGTGGGGGAACGGCCCTTCGGGCGGGCGTCGTCGGGTGGCGGGGCCGGTGTGGCGGTGGGCCACCCCGCGCCGGAGTACTGCGGGCGAGGGTGCCGTCGGCCGTGTCTCCGGTGCCGTGCAAGTGTGTCCGGCGCGCCGTTGCCGGAGCGCATCTGGGAGCCTGATCCGTAGGATTCTTTTCATGGTGGATGTGTCGGTGTGTGAATTCGGTGGTGTGCAGCCCGACGACGTGCGAATCATTCGTGCGTTGCAGGTCGCTCCGCGGGCCTCGTTCGCCGCGCTGGCGGGCGTGCTGGGGCTGCCGGAGGGCTCCGTCAAGCGTCGTTACCGGCGGCTGTGCGCCGAAGGGGTCATTCGCGTCGCGGGCGTGGTCGATCCGGGGGCGTTGGGGCAGAGCAGGTGGCTGGTGCGACTGCGTTGCCGTCCCGGCGGCGTCTCGGCGATCGCCGACGCGCTCGCCGGGCGCGAGGACGTCAACTGGGTGGTGCTGAGCGCGACGGGCTGCGAGATCACCTGCGCGACGCAGTCCCGCACGCGCGAGCAGCGCGAGGATCTGTTGGGTCGACGTCTTCCGCGGACCGCGGCGGTGCTGGACATCGAGGTCTTCGCCCTGCTGCGGGTGTTCCTGGGCGGCCGCAGCCAGTGGGACGCCCTGCGGGGCGTCCTGTCCCCGGAGCAGGAGGCGTGGCTCGGGGGCACGGATTCCGCGTTCGTGGAGGCCCCGGTCCTCACACGCGAGCCGGTGCGTTTGACGGCGGAGGAGGAGCGGATCCTCGACGCTCTCGCGGCGGACGGTCGCGCCGGGCTCGTCGATCTCGCCGCGGCGGCCGACTCCACTCCGGGACGGGTCTCCCGCCGCCTCCGGGCGCTGCTCCGGCGCCGCGTCGTGCACATCGACGTCGAGATCGCCGCCGCCGCGCTCGGCCGTCACGCCCAGGCGCACCTGTGGTTGCGCGTGCATCCGTCGGCGGTCAAGGACGTCGGACGCGCCCTCGCCCGCGAACCCGAGATCGCGTTCGCCGCGGCGGTGTCCGGGCCCTGCAACATCCACGCCGTCGCGCACTGCCGGGACCTCGACGACCTGTTCGAGTTCACCACGGACCGCATCGGGTCCCTGGCGGGCCTGCAGAGCATGGAGGTCGTCCCCGTGCTGCAACACGTCAAACAGGCCGGCACACTCCTGGTCGGCGACCGCCTCGCCGGAACACGACGCACACGAGCGTGACCCGGCCGCGACACCCCGACGTCGAAGGTGCAGGCCGGTCCGGCGTCCTACACGGGCCTCACGGAATCGACGCGCCCGGGTCGTGCACGGTGCGAGGGCCGCGTCCCGCGATCGGTGCGGCCGCGCTCATGGAAGTGGCCGCACGCGCGGCCGTCGCCGAGAGCCGGACGCTCGAACTCGGCGATGCCGTGGCGCACGCCTTGAACAGTGGTCGGTTGGATTACCCGGCTCCGCAGGACGACCCTGGGCAGTTGCCGACCGCGACGCCTCCGACGCCGATTCCCGAACAACCGGCACGCCGGACCACGAGACGAAGAAGGCCGCGGTTCGCGCCCAGGCCCCCACGCCGCACCGACCAGGAGTTGATCGAACAGGCCCGGGCGGTCGCCGCGGAGCTGACCGCGCAGGGACGTGAGGTGACGGCGCAGGCGTTGAGGGAACGGATGCGTATCGGCGCGGCGTCCGCCCGCGCTCTGCGGGACGCGGTGCTGGGTGAGGGAGCGGTCGGTCGGCATGTCGGCGACCACCGATGAAACGGTGGCGCAGATCGACCGAGTGTCTGTGCGGGCCCGGGCCCGCCTCCACACGAGGATGTCCGGAGGTGAATCGGATGGACGTCGGCGACGGGAGTGGTCGGATGAGCACGGCGAACAGGTTCGGTGGCGCGTGCGCGAATCGCGAGTGCAGCATCTACGTGGCGCCGCGCCAGGGCGTCGTCACGCGCACGCCCGGTGGGTGGGTGACCTGGTGCGCGAAGTGTGGGCCCGAGTCGGATCGGGCGGTGGTGTCCGGCCGTACGGCCCCGGACGCCGGACCGGAGCCGGCGGACGAGAGGACTCGGGTGTGATCCGGCTGCCCTTGCATCGCACGAAGGGGCCGGGCGTG
The DNA here is from genome assembly GCF_040611955.1 of Streptomyces sp. NPDC006510. Taxonomy (NCBI): domain Bacteria; kingdom Bacillati; phylum Actinomycetota; class Actinomycetes; order Kitasatosporales; family Streptomycetaceae; genus Streptomyces; species Streptomyces sp. NPDC006510. Next base: position 26,581 of record NZ_JBEXPH010000115.1, read on the forward strand.
CTCGGTGCCGGGCCCGGCGGCACAGGACCCTTCGGCCGGATAGGCACGGTTGGAACCGCCGGCAGCGCGAGGGGCTCAAGTCCTGGTGATCATGGGGTTGAGACGCTCTGTGATTGCTGAGGAGACCTGTGCCCGTTCTGCCGTCATGGCTCACCGAACCGCTCTGGGAACAATTCGCGGTCCTGCTGCCCGCGCGGCCCAAGTACCACCCGGACCATCCACTCGGCTGTCACCGTAGGCGCATCAGCGACCGGATCATCTTCGACAAGATGCTGCAACTGCTGCGCTTCAGCTGTTCTTACGAGGCAATCGCCGACACAACGTGCTCTGCCACGACTATCCGCAGCCGCCGCGACGAGTGGATACAACGGGGTGTCTTCGCCGGGCTCAAGCAGATCGCACTCGACTCCTACGACCGCATCGTCGGTCTCATCCTCGACCGGATCGCTGTCGACGGCGCTATCACCAAGGCTCCCGGAGGCGGCGAGGCGGCCGGGTGTTCACCAGGTCGAGGGCGATCGTGTCGGCTGGACCGGACAGGGCCGTTCAGTCGAGGTCTGTGGTGCCGGTGGGGGTCTATCAGGAATCAGGTGTGGTTCGTCTGTTTGGCCTACAGGTTCTTCGGTGGGCTGATCGGCCTACGCTCGGATGGCGGTGAGGCGGCC
>NZ_JBEXPH010000116.1:0-26964 GCF_040611955.1 Streptomyces sp. NPDC006510
GGCGCCCCACCGGAGGCCGTCGCCGCGACCGCGGCCGTCCTGGCCGAGGGCGGTGCTCCGGCGGCGCTGGCGGGACCGGCGGCCGAGGCGCTCGGGGCGCAGGCGGCCGACGCCCTGCGCGCGGACCCCTGGCAGCTGCTGACCGTGCCGGGAGTCAGGCCCGAGCAGGCGGACGGATTCGCGCGGGCCCTGCTCGGCGCCGAGTGCGGTCCGGACGACGAGCGGCGGACCGCCGCCCTGGTCGGCTGGCTGCTGGAACGGGCCGCGCTGCGGGGCCACACGGCGCTGGACGCGTCGGAGGTACGGGCCGCGCTCGCCGAGCGTTCGGTGACCGACCCGGACGCGGCCGTGCAGCACGCCGTCGCCGAGGGAGTCGTCCTGGTCTTCCAGGACGGACAGGACGGACAGGAGGGCCACGACGACCAGGAGCCCGAGGCACCCGCGGAACCCGGCGAGAGCGCCGGGCAAGCCGGTCAGGAACCGGTACAGGTGCTGCTCGGCCTCGACCGCTACGCACTCGCCGAGGAGAGCCTCGCCGACGGCCTGGCCCGGCTGGTCAACGCCTGCGAGAAGGATGCCGACTGGACACATGCGGCCGCCGCCGCGAGCTCCCCGTCGGCAGCAGAGCTGATCCGTGCGGTCGCGGCGCACGGCCTGGTGACGCACACCGGGGGCGAGGCCGCCAGGGCCGAGCCCGCCGCCCTGATCACCGCGGCCCGCGGCCTCGGGCTGCGTGCCCTGGGTGCCGTACACAGCGCCGACGGCAGGCGCCGGCTGGCCGAGGCGACCGGCGATCCGGAGACGGCCGTCACCCTCGCCGGTCTGCTCTCGGGCGAGCAGGGCCCGGGGCGGGACGAGGAAGGGGCGATCGCCGTCGACCTGCTCGTCGTGCTGGACGCCCCGCAGCTGGACGTGGAGACCGCCGCGATCCTGGTCGAGTCGCTGGCCGACGGCACCCGCCTGGTGCTCAGCGGCGATACCGGTGTGCTGGGTTCGGCCGGTGCGGGCAGGGTGTTCGCGGATGTGCTCGCGGCCCGTGCGTGCCCGCAGATCGTCTCCCGCACACCGGATCCGGGACCGATCGGTGAGCTGGTCTCCGGCATCGGCATCGGCGAGCTGAACCAGGTCGAGGCGCCCGGCAAGGAGGTGGTGATCGTCCCCGTACGCGATGCGGGCGAGGCGGTGCACCGCACCGTACAGCTGGTGGCCGACTCGGTGCCGCGCGCCATCGGCGTACCGTCGTCCGACACCCAGGTGATCACCGTCGGCCACGGCGGCTCGGCCGGCACCCGGGCACTGAACGCGGCGCTGAAGCAGCGGCTCAACCCCGGGCCGGGCCGGTTCGGCGGCTTCGACCCGGGCGACCGCGTCGTCCACGTCCCGGCGCCCGGCAGAACCGTGCCCGCGGTGGTCGTCTCGGCCGACGCCGAGGGCCTGCATCTGGACTGCGCGGGCACGGAGGTCGTCGTGGCCCAGGAGCGGGTGGAGTCCTCCGTGCGCCACGGCTGGGCCCTCAGCGCCCACCAGGCGGCCGGGATGCGGTGGCCCGCGGTGGTCGTCGTGCTGCCGGGCGACGCGGCGCAGGGACTGAGCCGCGCCTGGGTGTACACCGCCTTCAGCCGGGGCGAGCGGCATCTGTCCGTGGTGCACGGGGTGGATCAGGCGCTGCCGCGCGCGGTCGCCCAGTCCCCGGCCCAGGACCGCACGACGAGGCTGCGCACCCTGCTGAAGACGCCGGCCCGCTGACCGGGGCCCGGCGGGGACGCCATCACCGGACGGGCTCGGCGCCGAGCCCGTCCGGCCGGCGGATCAGGAGCCGTCCACCACCAGACGGGCCGGTTCCTCGTCCGCCTCGTCCTCGTCGAAGACGGCGCTGACGTCGAAGCGGCAGACCACCAGCTGCGGATCCGCGTCGTCGAAGGGCGCGCCGAGCCACTCCCCCGCCTCCGGGAGTTCCTCCGCCGCCGTGACCCAGAGCGTGGAGTCGCCCTCCTCAAGGCCGAACTCCGTGTGCCGGGAAGCGATCTCGTCCGGTTCGTACTCCCCGAAGAGCACGCCGAGCGCCGCGTGGACGCTGGAGCCGACCACCGCGGCGCTCCCGCCGCGGTCGTCCTGATCGAGGTCGGCGATCCGCTGGGCCTGTGCGAGCAGCCTCGGCGGCTCCACCACCGCGTAGTCGCGCCGGATCAGCACGCTGAGTGCGTTCGGCTCCTCGGGGCCGGTGTACGGCGGCAGCGAATCCTCCGCACCCGGGATCTCGAAGGGAGTGACCTCGTCGTACCGGTCGTAGAGCAGTTCGTCGTAGAACTCGGCGGCAGCGGCCAGTGCGTTGAACGCGTCATAGACGGCCACGTCGTCGTCCCCGGTCCGGCGTTCGACGGCCGCGAGGTGGTGGTCGAGCGCGGCTTTGACCGCCTCGGCGGCGGCGCGTACCTCGGCAGCGGTGGGCTGCGCAGCATCAGACATAGTGCAGACGCTATCCGTACCGGGGCTCTACCCGCACAATAGATGCGATGCCGGAATACGAATTTGTCGATGTGTACGTGCCGCGCGGGGTGTCCCGGAAGGACACGGCCCGTCTGCTGACCGACCATGCCGAGTACGGTCACTGGGAGTTGGACCGGCTGACGCTGCGCCGTGACGGCAGCCGAAGGGTGCGCCTGCGACGCCGGATCATCCGCCAGCTCCGGGCCACTTGGTGAGACTGAGCGGGCCCCGCATTCCCGGGGCCCGCTCCCTTCGTCCTGCCTGTGTCGCCGTCCGGTCCGCTACGCGGACATCCGGGCGCGGCGGTAGAGCACCGTGCCCGCACCCGCCAGCAGCAGACCCGCACTCGCCGGGATCAGCAGGTCGAGCCCGCCCGCTCCGGTGTGTGCGAGCTGCGCGACGCTCTGTGTCTCCGGCGCGTTCGGCACGGTCCGCGGTCCGGGAGCCGGAGGTTCGGTCTCGGTGACCGGGGTGACCGGCGTGACCGGGGTGCCGACCGGCGGCGTGACGACATCCGTACCGTTCGCGCAGTCGTTACCGGAGGCCGGGTTGAGCAGTCCGCCGATGGTGACGCTGTTCCCGCAGGCGTTCACGGGGATGTCGATGGGCACCGCGATGTTGTTGCCCGAGAGCACGCCGGGCGATCCCGTCGCGGACCCCTCGGCCGTTGCCCCGCGCCCGGTGTCGCTCGTGGCGGCGCGGTGCTTGCCGGTGCCCACGCGGTGTGTCTCGGTCCGGTCGCCGGAGACCTGGCTGCTCGATGCGTGCCGGCCCGGGGAGGTGCTTTGCGAACCGCTTCCGCAGGCGTTTCCCGCTGCCGGGTTGAGCAGTCCCACAACGCTCACGGAGTTACCGCATGCGTTGACCGGCACGTCCACCGGGATCTGTACCGAATTCCCGGAGAGCACACCCGGGGAATTCGATGCGCCGCCGGCCGCTCCCGCGTCGGCGTGCGCATAACCGCCACTCAGCGCGAGCACGCCGCCCGCGGCCGCCATGGTGATCAGGCCTTTACGCGTGACCTGTCGCATAGGTTGTTTCCTGCCTTCTACCTTCCGGAAAACCCCCGGACTTGACCGTGCGGGGGCGGGGTACCCAGCGACCCCGGAGTGCATGGCGTGCACTCCGGGGCCGACCGGATTCAAACCCTTACGGGTTGACGCACAACGTCAGGCGTTGACGCAGGTGTTGCCGAAGGCGGGGTTCAGCAGCCCGATCACGGAGATCGTGTTACCGCACACGTTCACCGGCACGTGCACGGGCACCTGGATGTTGTTGCCCGAGAGCACGCCGGGGCTGCCGACAGCGGCACCCTGGGCACCGGAGTCCGCGACGGCCATGCCCGCGCCAGCGAGCACCAGACCACCAGTGACAGCCGCAGCAGCGACGACCTTCTTGATCATTATTCCTCCTAGTTGGCAATGCGGTCCCAGCCGCGGACCGCATCACTTGTAACGAGGAAGAGGTAATTGGGCTACGAGCGTATGGTCCCTTTCACTCGTTCCGGTCAAATACGCACACGCTGACGATTGTTGGTGCGGGAAGTCGGCAGAAATCCGGCAAGGCGTCAGCAGTTGTCGATGAAACGGTCGAGCACCCGCACGCCGAACTTCAGACCGTCCACCGGCACGCGCTCGTCCACACCGTGGAACATGCCCGCGAAGTCGAGCTCCGGCGGCAGCTTCAGCGGGGCGAATCCGAAGCAGCGGATACCCAGGTCGTCGAAGGACTTGGCGTCGGTGCCGCCGGAGAGCATGTACGGCACGGCACGGGCGATCGGGTCCTCCGCCTTCAGGGCGACCTGCATGGCGTCGACGAGCGAGCCGTCGAAGCTGGTCTCCAGCGCCTTGTCGCCGTGCACGTCCTCGCGCTTCACGCGCGGGCCGAGGATCCGGTCCAGATCGGCCAGGAACTCGTCCTCGAAGCCGGGCAGGAAACGGCCGTCGACATGGGCGATGGCCTGGCCGGGGATGACGTTCACCTTGTAGCCGGCGCCCAGCATGGTGGGGGCGGCGGAGTTGCGGAGCGTGGCGCCGACCATCTTGGCGATGCCGCCCAGCTTGGCGAGCGTGGCCTCCATGTCCTCCGGGTCGAGCGGGGTGCCGAGCGCGTCGGACAGCTCGTCGAGGAAGGACCGTACGGTCTTGGTCACCCGGACCGGCCACTTGTGCCGCCCGAGCCGTCCGACCGCCTCGCAGAGCTCGGTGATCGCGTTGTCGTCGTTGGTCATCGAGCCGTGGCCGGCGGTGCCGTCCACGGTGAGCCGCATCCAATGCATGCCCTTCTGCGCCGTCTCGACGAGGTAGAGCCGCAGCTTCTCGTTCACCGTGAAGGAGAAGCCGCCGACCTCGCCGATCGCCTCGGTGACCCCCTCGAAGAGGCCGGGGTGCTTGTCCACGAGGTACCGCGCGCCGTACGTACCGCCCGCCTCCTCGTCCGCGAGGAAGGCCAGCACGATGTCACGCGGGGGCTTGCGGCCGCTGCGCATCCGGTCGCGGACGACCGCGAGGGTCATCGCGTCCATGTCCTTCATGTCGACCGCGCCGCGGCCCCACACGCAGCCGTCCGCGACCTCGCCCGAGAACGGGTGGTGCGTCCAGTCGTGGGCATTGGCCGGAACCACGTCGGTGTGGCCGTGGATCAGCAGCGCGGGCCTGGACGGGTCCTCGCCCTCGATCCGCGCCACGGTGGAGGCGCGCCCCTTGTGGGACTCGAAGATCTGCGGCTCCAGCCCGACCTCGGCGAGCTTCTCCGCGACGTACTCGGCCGCGCCCCGCTCCCCCGGTCCCGAATGGTCCCCGTAGTTGCTGGTGTCGATCCGGATCAGCTCACAACAGAGGTCCACGACCTCGTCCTCGCCGGAGCCGGTCCAAGCCGTGTTGGTCTCGCTCACGCTGCTTCCTTCCACCGTCGCTGTGGTGCTCCCCCTCATCCTCCCGCGCCGGGCCCGCACACCCAAGGGCACCCGCCCCCCGTCATACGCCCTTCACACAGTCCGGGGCGTGATCGAGCACCCCCGAATGTTTGCTATTGTTTTCCACGTCGGAACGGGCCGGAGCCCGCGAGACAGACACCCTGTCCGGGTGGCGGAATGGCAGACGCGCTAGCTTGAGGTGCTAGTGCCCTTTATCGGGCGTGGGGGTTCAAGTCCCCCCTCGGACACAACGCAAAGTGCCGATCAGGAGAAATCCTGGTCGGCACTTTGCGTTGTGCCCCGCGAGGGTCGCGCGGCCGGGCACCCTTGTTGAATCGGTTCATCCCTCGCTAGCGTCCAGGGCTCCAGCAGCACGGAGAGCTTTGCCGAGCGAGGAGTCCCATGGACCGCACACACACGCCCGCCCCGACCTGGTACGAGGACAGGGGTCCCGGGTCGGGCGGGCTGGAACCGCGCGCCTGGTACGCGGGTCGGACGCCGGGCGGATGTCGCTGAACGGGGAGTGGCTCTTCCGGCTCTCGCCGGGCGCCGCCACCCGGGACGAGTCGTTCGCCCACCCCGGGTTCGACGCCTCGGGGTGGACAACGGTCGGGGTTCCCGGGCACTGGGTGCTCCAGGGGGCCGGTGGGGCTCCCGCCTATACGAACGTGGTGTACCCCTTCCCCGTCGATCCGCCGAGGGTGCCGGACGAAAATCCGACCGGGGACCATCTGCGAAGCTTCGACCTGCCCGCCGGGTGGCCCGGGGACGGGGACGTGGTGCTCCGGTTCGACGGGGTGGAGTCCTGCGCCCGGGTCTGGCTCAACGGTCGGGAGCTGGGCGACTTCAAGGGGTCACGGCTGCCGCACGAGTTCGCCGTCGGCGGGCTGCTGCGGGCCGAGGGCAATGTGCTGGCCGTACGGGTTCACCAGTGGTCGTCGGGGAGCTATCTGGAGGACCAGGACCAGTGGTGGCTGCCCGGGATCTTCCGCGACGTGACGCTGCTGGAGCGGCCGCTGGGCGCGCCCCGGGACTTCTTCGTGCACGCCGGGTACGACCATCGCGACGGGTCCGGGACCCTGCGGGTGGAGTGCGAGGGGGCCGAGGGGCGGGTCCTCGTGCCCGAGCTGGGTGTCGATGCCGCGACGGGCGAGGCGGTGAGCGTCCCGGTCGAGCCGTGGACGGCCGAGACGCCCCGGCTGTACGACGGGGAGCTGGTGACGTCCGGTGAACGGATCGGGCTGCGGGTGGGGTTCCGCAGCGTCGTGGTCGAGGACGGGCTCATCGAGGTCAACGGGCGGCGGGTGCTGTTCCGCGGGGTGAACCGGCACGAGTTCCATCCGGAGACCGGGCGGACCGTGGACGCGGCGACCATGCGGCGCGATCTGGTGCTGATGAAGCAGCACAACATCAACGCCGTGCGCACCAGCCACTATCCGCCGCATCCCGCCTTTCTCGATCTCTGCGACGAGCTGGGGCTCTGGGTCATCGACGAGTGCGATCTGGAGACGCATGGCTTCGCCGGCCTGGAGTGGCGCGACAACCCCGTGGACGACGAGCGGTGGACCCCGGCGCTGCTCGACCGGGCCGCGCGGATGGTGGAGCGCGACAAGAACCACCCGTCGGTGATCATCTGGTCGCTCGGCAACGAGTGCGGGACGGGGCGCGGGCTGAGCGCGATGGCCGAGTGGATCCGGGGGCGGGATCCGGAGCGGCTGCTGCACTACGAGGGCGATCTCTCCTGCCGGGACGTCGACCTGTACTCGCGGATGTACCCGACGCACGCCGAGGTCGAGCTGATCGGCCGCCGGGCGGAAGCGCCGTTGGGCGACGCGGAGTCGGACGCGCGACGGCGTGCGATGCCGTTCCTGATGTGCGAGTACGCGCATGCGATGGGGAACGGTCCGGGCGGACTCGGCGAGTACCAGCGGCTGTTCGAACGGTACGAGCGCTGCCAGGGCGGCTTCGTCTGGGAGTGGATCGATCACGGCATCGCCCACCCCGAGCACGGCTTCGCGTACGGCGGGGACTTCGGCGAGGAACCGCACGACTCCAACTTCGTCTGCGACGGACTGCTCTTCCCCGACCGCACCCCCTCCCCCGGGCTGATCGAGTACAAGAAGGTCGTCGAACCGGTGCGGATCGAGCCCCTGGCCGGCGCGGGCTCGGTCCGGATCGCGAACGGGTACGACTTCGCGGGGCTGGCGCACCTGGACTTCGAGTGGTCGCACGAGGTGGAGGGAGTGCCCGTCGGAGCCGGCGCGCTCGAAGTGCCGGAGCTCGCGCCCGGTACGTCGGCCGAGGTGCGGCTGCCGATGGACGATGCCGGGGTGTGGACCGTACGGGCGGTGCTGGCCCGGGACACCGCCTGGGGCGGGCGCGGGCATGTGGTGGCGTGGGGACAGACGGAGACGGGCGCGCCCGTGGTTCCCGCCTGCCCGGTGGGTGAGCGGCCGGTGCGGGGCGAGGGGCTGATCACCCTCGGGCCCGGGGTCTTCGACGCGGTGACCGGGGCTCCGGTGCGGTGGGGAGCGGTGCCGCTGGAGGGGCTGCGGCTGGATGTGTGGCGGGCGCCCACCGACAACGACAACGGTGCGGCGTGGCAGCCGGACGAGCGGTACGGCCCGCGGTGGCGGGAGTTGGGGCTGCACCGGATGCGGCACCGGACCGATGCGGTCGAGGTCGGCGAGGACTCGCTGGTCGTACGGACCAGGGTGGCGCCGGCCGGAGTCAGCCCGGGTCTGCGTACCGCGTACCGGTGGACGGCCGACGGGGAGCGACTGGGGCTGACCGTTTCCGTGGTGCCGGAGGGCGAGTGGCGGGTGCCGCTGCCCCGGCTGGGCATCCGCTTCGGGCTGCCCGCCGCGTACGGCGGGGTGCGTTGGTTCGGCGGCGGGCCCGGTGAGGCGTACCCGGACACCCGGGCCGCTTCGGTGCTCGGCCGGTGGCGGATGTCGGTGGACGAGATGCAGACGCCGTACGTGCGGCCGCAGGAGAACGGCGCCCGGGCCGGCGTCCGGTGGGCGGAGCTGACGGACGTCAGCGGTGCGGGGGTGCGGGCCGACGGGGGTGCGCCGTTCTGGTTCACCGCGCGGCGGTGGACGAGCGAGGAGCTGGACGCGGCGGAGCACCGGCCGGAGCTGCGGGCCGGAGAGACCGTCTGGGTCAATCTGGATCACGCGGTGCAGGGCATCGGTTCCGGGTCGTGCGGGCCGGGGGTGCTGCCGGAGCACCGGCTCGACGTGCGGGCCGCGGAGTTCTCCTTCGTGTTCTCGCCACTGGGCTGACCGGCGGGGAGAGGACCTGATCCGCGCTCCGGGGGCGACGACGTACCATCGGGGCTTTGCGCGATCTTGGTTCTGCACGGGGGAATGTGATGGGCGGCAGGCGCGGACGGCGCGGAGCGATACTGGCCGGGACGGTCGCCGGGGCGGTGCTGGTCGCCGGCACCGGGCTGTGGGCGACGGACAGTTGGCCGTTCCGGGACAGTTACTGCTGGGGGGCGTGGGAGCAGAACAGCGGTGCGGCGTTCCTGGGTGACGACGGGCTCGCCAAGTCCGGCTCCGAGCGGCACGCCACCGAGTCCGCGCCGCCCTCGGCCGGCCGTCATCACGCCAGTTGCACGGTCACGGTGGCCTCGACGGTTCCGGACGACGACTCGGACGAGCCGCTCTCCTTCAAGGAGCAGGTGACCGTCGAGTACGGTCCGGTCCCCTCCGGGGTCGAGGACCACCGTGCCTGGATCGCCCGGTACTTCGACGGATCCGGTGCGCGGCTGCCCGACGGTCTGGACGGGCTGGTCGCCGCCGACCGGGCCATGCTGGTCCTGCCCGAGGCCTGCGATGTGGACGGCAGGCCGTCCACGGTGACGATCCGGAGCGCGAGCACCGGTGACGGTCATCTGGGCAAGGTCGCCATGCCGTTCGCGATCGGCAGCCGGTCCGCGGTCACCCGGATGCTGCTGGACGCGGCCAACACCGTCATGTCCGGGACCGGTTGTGCGCCGGACGAGCCGCTGCACGCGCCGTCGCCCTTCGTGACGGTCCCCGGGGACGCCGAGTCCGCCCGGAGCCCGCTGTGCCGGATACCCGGTGTGACGCTCGACTTCGGCCGGGGCTCCGGCTACCGGCAGCAGGTGGGTGTGGTCGACGAACGGCTCCAGACGTGTTCGGTGGTGTGGCGCGCGCGGGGGCTGCCCGACGAGCCGGCGGCGCAGTACGTGATGGCCGCGGAACCGCGCCTGGCCGCGCTGTTCGAGGGCCTTCCCGAGGGTGCCCGCAACGGGCTGGTGCGCACCGAGTGCGCCGGGCGGCGGACGGTGTTCTACGGGAATCTCGGATCCGGGCTGAAGGGTGCGGGCCGGCCCGACGACCGGAAGGTGTTCACGAACTTCACCGAGTCCGTGAGCAAGCGCATCGGCTGTGGGACCGGTGAGGGCGCATGAGCGACGGGATCGCCGGAGAGAACGGGGCAGCGGCAGTGGACGGCGAGAACGCGTCGGAACCCGGGGAGGGGACGCAGCAGCACGGACCCGAGCAGGACCCGCCCGCGCAGCCGGAACACGGACCCGAGCAGGAGCCGACCGCGCAGCCGGAGCCCGCCCCCGAGCGCGTTCCGGTGCTGCGCCGTCTGTTGCGCAGCCGTACCGTCCGCGCCGTCACCGCCGCCGGGCTGGCCGGCGCGCTGCTCGGCGCCGGTGCGGTGGCCTGGCGTACGGACACGCTTCCGCTGGTGGGACCCGCCCCGTGCTGGGACTCGCTGGGCGACTCCACCATGTCGGATCTCTTCGGTGACCGCAGGACCGAGGTCGAGGAGCAGACCCTCCAGGCCGATCCGCGCGGCCGGGGCGACGCGTACGGGCAGTGCCGCATCACCAGTTACAAGGACGACAGGGCCCGCCGTCAGGTGACCCTGCGGGTGCACCAACTGGACGGTCTGCGGGGCACGGACGGGCGGGAGTGGCCCAGGGAGTTCATCGCCGCGGGCATGGTGTCGCTCGGCGACGGGCTGCCGGGGCTGGCCTCGTCGTCGCGCGCCTGGCTGGCGCTGCCGCAGAGCTGTACCGGACGGGACGAGTTCACCGGCCCCACCGTGGTGGACATCGCCATGGGGCCGGCCGGGCTCGACCTCTCGTCGGAGTACGACCGGGAGGACCGTGCGGCGCTGACCCGTGCGGTGGTGGAGGCCGCCAACGGAGTCATCCGCGACTTCGGCTGCTCCGGCACCTACCGGATACCGCGCACCCTGCCCGCCCTGGTGGAGTGGCGGGACACGGACGGTGACGCCTTCTGCGGCACCAGGGGCCTCGGACTGCCCAAGGCGTACCGCAAGGACCTGGACCGGATGCGCGTCGGTGGCGAGGGTGGGCCCGCCCGGGTCTGCGAGGCCGGTGACGCCTACTCCCCCGCCGTGCGGCTGACGACGGTGACGGACCCGGCGCTGACCGAGATCTTCTCCTCGGGCATGCTCAGGACCGGTCTGTCCGTCGAGGGTTCCAAGGGTTCCGGCAGCATCGACGGATCCCGGGCCGTCTACCGGGCGAGCTGCCAGACCGGTCCCGTGGTCTTCGTGGTGGAGCAGCTGGACCGGACGGAGCACGCGGCCTCCGGCCTCGCCCGTGAGCTGCTGCCCGGCTATGTGGCCGCCGAGGCCGAACGCATCGGCTGCGGTCCGGAGAAGGTGACGCTGCCGGGCGAGTGACGGCCCTGGCCCGGCGACCGGCGATAATGTGCGGACGCCCCGGGCAACGAGCGAGGAGCCGGCACCATGAGCACCGCCGCAGCGGTCGGCGTTCCCCGGTGAGGGGGCGCGCGAAGCCCCCGTCGGCGCCGCTGCCGCAGCGGGACGGGATCGATCCGGTCCGGCTGCGGCTCCCCGAGGATCCGGACGGGGAGTGGCCGACGGTACGTGATCATCTGCTGGCGCGGTTCGCGGGCGCGATCGGGGCGCGGCGGGTGGACGCGATGTTCGCCGAGGGCCGGTTCGTCTCCGTGCGGGGCCCGGTGTCCGCCGACGAGCCTTACGCCGCGGGCCGGTACATCTGGTTCCACCGGGATTTCGCGCCGGAGGACCCGGTGCCGTTCCCGGTCGGGGTGGTCCACCGCGACGCGCATCTCGTCATCGCCGACAAGCCGCACTTCCTGGCGACGACGCCGCGCGGCCGGCACATCACCGAGACCGCGGTCGCCCGGCTGCGCCGCGGGCTGGATCTGCCCGCGCTTCAGCCGGCACACCGGCTGGACCGGCTGACCGCGGGCCTCGTCCTGTTCGTCGTACGGCCCGGGGAGCGGGGCGCGTACCAGACGATGTTCCGGGACCGCCGGGTGCGCAAGGAGTACGAGGCGGTGGCGCCGTACGATCCCTCGCTGGTCCTCCCGTGGACCGTACGCAACCGGATCGTGAAGGAGCGCGGGGTCATCGCCGCCCATGAGGAGCCGGGCGAGCCGAACAGCGAGAGCCGGATCGAGCTGCTGGAGCACCGGGAGGGGCTCGGCCGCTACCGGCTGCTGCCCGCCACCGGGCGGACCCATCAGCTGCGGGTGCATATGAACGGCCTGGGGCTGCCGATCGTCCACGACCCGGTCTATCCGGTGGTCGAGCCGGAGGAAGCGCCGGACGGCTTCTCCCGTCCGCTGCAACTCCTCGCCCGGGTACTGGAGTTCACCGATCCGGTCACGGGTGAGCCGCGCCGCTTCGAGAGCGGGCTGCGGCTCTCCGCGTGGCCGGACCGGTGAGTGTCCGCAGTGCTCAGTGACCGCGGGCGATCCACTCGTCCAGGTGCGGCGCTTCCGCGCCGATGGTGGTGGAATCGCCGTGTCCGGTACGGACGGTGGTCTCCGGCGGGAGCGCGAGCAGCCGGTCCCTGATCGACGCGACGATGGTCGGGAAGTGGGAGAAGGACCGTCCGGTGGCGCCGGGCCCGCCCTGGAAGAGCGTGTCCCCGGTGAGGACGGTGGACAGCTCGGGGGCGTACAGGCAGACGGCGCCGGGGGCGTGACCGGGGGTGTGCAGCACCTTGAGCGTCGCGCCGGCGATCTCCAGCTCCTGGCCGTCGGCCAGTTCGCCGTCCGGGAGGCGGTCCGGGTGGGTCTGCTTCCACAGCGGCAGGTCGTCGGGGTGCAGCAGGACCGGTGCACCAGTCGCGTCGGCCAGGGCCGGGGCGGCGTCGATGTGGTCGTTGTGCGCGTGCGTGCAGACGATGGCGCGCAGCGTACGGCCGTTCAGCGCGGCCTCGATGGCGGCGGCGTCATGGGCGGCGTCGATGACGATCGCCTCGGTGTCGTCGCCGACGATCCAGACGTTGTTGTCGACGTCCCACTCCCCGCCGTCGAGGGCGAAGGTGCCGGAGGTGACGAGGTGGTCGATGCGGGCGGCCATCAGAAGACCACCACCGAGCGCAGCACGTCGCCTTCGTGCATCCGGGCGAAGGCCTGCTCGACGTCGCCGAGTCCGATGGTCTCGGTGACGAACGCGCCGAGGTCGATCCGCCCCTGCTGGTGCAGGTCGATCAGCATCGGGAAGTCGCGCGAGGGCAGGCAGTCGCCGTACCAGGAGGACTTGAGCGAGCCGCCGCGCCCGAAGACGTCGATCAGCGGCAGCTCCAGCCGCATCTCCGGGGTGGGGACGCCGACCAGGACGACGGTGCCGGCGAGGTCGCGGGCGTAGAAGGCCTGCTGGTACGTCTCCGGGCGGCCGACCGCCTCGATGACGACGTCCGCGCCGTTGCCGTCGGTCAGCGAGCGGATCGCCTCGACCGGGTCGGTGGAGCGGGAGTTGACGGTGTGCGTGGCGCCCATCGTCCTCGCCGTCTCCAGCTTGCGGTCGTCGATGTCCACGGCGATGATCTTCGCCGCGCCGGCCAGCCGGGCGCCGGCGATCGCCGCGTCACCGACGCCGCCGCAGCCGATCACGGCGACCGAGTCGCCGCGGCCGACCTGCCCGGTGTTGATGGCGGCGCCGATGCCCGCCATCACGCCACAGCCGAGCAGCCCGGCGACGGCCGGGGAGACCTCCGGGTCGACCTTGGTGCACTGACCGGCGGCTACCAGGGTCTTCTCGGCGAACGCGCCGATGCCGAGGGCCGGCGACAGTTCCGTGCCGTCGAGCAGCGTCATCTTCTGCTTCGCGTTGTGGGTGTTGAAGCAGTACCAGGGGCGCCCGCGCAGACAGGCGCGGCACTGCCCGCACACGGCACGCCAGTTGAGGATGACGAAGTCACCGGGCTCGACGTCCGTGACGCCCTCGCCGACGGACTCCACCAAGCCCGAAGCCTCATGGCCGAGCAGGAAGGGGAATTCGTCGTTGATGCCGCCCTGCTTGTAGTGCAGATCGGTGTGACAGACGCCGCACGCCTGGATCTTCACCACGACCTCGCCCGGGCCCGGGTCAGGGATCACGATCGTCTCGATCCGTACCGGCTCGTTCTTCCCCGGTGCGATGACCCCTTGCACCTGCTGCGACATACCGTGGTCTCCTGTTTCCGTCTTTTTGCGAAGATCGAACGCGAACAACCGTACGCCCCGCGAGGGTGTCACGGCGGCGCGCCGCGTTGGCGGGAAGCGGCTGCCGTCCACCCGGTGGGCCGTACCGGTTTCGGACAGATGACGCATACCGCTGAACGCCGGCGGTTTTCCGGCGGTCCTCTGATGCACAGGGGCCGCCGAATCAGTACCTGCGGGGGCAGGGGTCGCGTGGTCCACCAGCAGTGGAATTACGGATCATGGGGGAAGTACCTTGACCGAAATCGCCGAGATCACGGAGAAGACCGACCGGCACACCGACGTACCGGGGCCGGCGCCCGAAGCGGCCGCGCCCGTGGCACCGGCCGGCGGACTGGTGCCGTACACCGACGCGTTGCCCGTCCCGCCGGTGCTCCGCCCGCAGAGCGGTGATGTGCTCCGCGAGACCGAGATCGCGCTGTCACCCACCTGGGTGCGGCTGCACGCACAGCTGCCGCCGACCCTGATGTGGGGGTACAACGGCACGGTGCCGGGACCGACCATCGAGGTGCGGCGCGGGGAACGGATCAGGATCGCCTGGACCAACCGCATCCCCAGGGGCAGCGAGTACCCGGTCACGGCGGTGGAGGTCGGTCCGGTCAAACAGGGCGAACCGGCACCGCACAACCGCCCCGGCCGCGACGGCGTCGAGCCGAACAAGGATGTCGCCGCGCTGCCCGCCTGGACGGTGACGCACCTGCACGGCGCGCAGACCGGTGGCGGCAACGACGGCTGGGCGGACAACGCGGTCGGCTTCGGCGACGCACAGCTGTCGGAGTACCCGAACGACCATCAGGCCGCCCAGTGGTGGTACCACGACCATGCCATGAACATCACCCGGTGGAATGTGTACGCCGGGCTCGTCGGCACCTATCTGATCAGGGACGACGAGGAGGACGCGCTCGGTCTGCCGTCCGGCGACCGGGAGTTGCCGCTGATCCTCGCCGACCGCAATCTGGACACCGACGCGGACGGCCGGCTCAACGGGCGGCTGCTGCACAAGACGACGGTGATCACCGAGGCCGATCCGGAGACCGGGAAGCCGGTGTCGCTGCCGTTCTTCGGCCCGTACACCACGGTCAACGGCCGTATCTGGCCGCATCTGGACGTGGACGACGCCTGGTACCGCTTCCGGCTCGTCAACGCCTCCAACGCCCGGACCTACGATCTGGTGCTGGTCGACGAGGAGAACAACCCGGTGCCGGGCGTGATCCGGCAGATCGGCAGCGACGGCGGGCTGTTGCCGCGCCCGGTGCCGGTCGACTTCGACGAGGTGCTGCCGCAGCTGACGGTCGCGCCGGCCGAGCGGATGGACCTGCTGATCGACTTCTCGGCGCTGGCCGGGCGCCGGGTCCGGCTGGTCAACCGCGGCAAGCTCGCGCCGGGGGTGCCGGACCCGTCGGCGAACGTGCCGTTCCCGCAGGTGATGGAGTTCCGGGTACGGGAGACGGGGGAGCGGGACGGTTTCGAGCTGCCCGAGGTGCTGTCCGGTTCCTTCCGGCGGTACGAGCACGGCCAGGTGGAGCACGGGCACCGGCTCGTGGTGCTGACGGTGCCCGGCACGGTCGGCGGCGGCGGTCACCCGGAGATCTGGGAGATGGCGGAGGTCGAGGACCCCGCCGAGGTACAGGTGCCTTCGGACGGAGTCATCCAGGTCCGGGGCGAGGACGGCACGGTGCGCACGTACCGCAGGATCTCGCGGACCTTCAACGACGGTCTCGGCTTCACGGTGGGCGAAGGCACCTACGAGCAGTGGTCGTTCCTCAACCTGGGCGGTCCGACGCACCCGATGCACATCCATCTGGCGGACTTCCAGGTGATGGGCCGGGAGGCGTACGAGCTCGACGGCTTCGATCCGACGGTCGGCGGAACCCGCTCCCCCGTGGCGTTCGACCATGGCACCACGATCGCGACGGCACCGAACGAACAGGGCTGGAAGGACGTCTTCCGGGTGCCTGCGGGGCAGCTGGTGAAGGTGCTCGGGAAGTTCGACGGGGCGTACGGGCGGTTCATGTACCACTGCCATCTGCTGGAGCACGAGGACATGGGCATGATGCGGCCGTTCGTCGTGATGCCGCCCGAGGCGGTGAAGTTCGATCACGGCGCCGGGCACGGCGGCCACCACGGGCACAGCGGCTGACCGGCCGGGCGGTCCGGACCGACGGCCCCCGCGGACTCGCTCCGCGGGGGCCGTCGCGCGTCCGCGGAGCCGTGGCTCAGGGGGCGAGCACGTCCAGCTCGTGCAGGGCGCCCACCGCGATCTCCTTGGTCAGCCGCTCCGCCGTCACGGCGTCGCCCTCGCGCACCGCCTCGGCGAGCCGGACGTGGAGGGTGACCGCGGCCGGGTCCGGGTCCTCGAACATCACCTGGTGGTGGGTGCGGCCCGCCAGGACCTCGGCGACGACATCGCCGAGCCGCGCGAACATCTCGTTGCCGGAGGCGTTGAGCACGATCCTGTGGAACGCGATGTCGTGCTCCAGATAGCCCTCCAGCTGCTGGCCGCGCGAGGTGGCGACCATGCCGAGCGCGCACCCGGTGAGGGCCGCGCACTGCTCCGGGGTGGCGTTGCGGGCGGCGAGACCGGCCGCGACCGGTTCGATCGCCGAACGCAGCACGGTCAGGGAGCGCAGCTGGCGCGGGCGGTCGGCGCCGGCCAGCCGCCACCGGATGACCTGCGGATCGTAGACGTTCCAGGCCTCGGTCGGCCGCACCGTCACACCGACCCGGCGCCGGGACTCGACCAGGTGCATGGATTCCAGGACGCGGACCACCTCGCGTACGACGGTGCGCGAGACGTCGAAGCGCTGGGCCAGCTCATCGGTGCGCAGCACCTGTCCCGGCGGGTGCACTCCGGCGGCGATCTCCAGACCCAGGGTGTCCAGCACATGTGTATGCAGCCCAGGGCCTTGTGTGGTCATGAGCACAGCCTACGGGGCACCCCTCGGGAAGAAAAAGTACGACGTTTATGTCACAGCATCTTGAATAAGTCGTACGTATAGGTTTCAGTAGCGCGACGGACCGATGTCGAGGAAGACATCGAAGAGGACTGCGAGGCACCACCAATGAGCACCCCCCACGTCGTCGTGGTGATGGGCGTAGCAGGGACCGGAAAGACCACGATCGGCCCCCTGCTCGCCGCCGGACTCGGCGTTCCGTACGCAGAGGGCGATGACTTCCATCCCGCGGCGAACATCGCCAAGATGTCGGCCGGCATCCCGCTGGACGACTCGGACCGGTGGCCCTGGCTGGATGCGATCGGCCGGTGGGCACACGGCCGGGCAGAGCTCGGCGGAGTGGTGAGCAGCTCGGCGCTCAAGCGGGCCTACCGGGACCGGCTGCGCGCCGAGGCACCCGGCGCGGTCTTCCTCCATCTGACCGGCGACCGGGATCTGATCGAGCATCGCATGGCGGAGCGCAAGGGGCACTTCATGCCCACTGCACTGCTCGACTCCCAGTTCGCCACCCTGCAGCCGCTGCAGGAGGACGAGGCCGGTGTCTCGGTCGATGTGTCCGGCACCCCCGAAGAAATCACCCAGCGGGCCGTCGCCGCGTTGCGCCGGCTCGATAACTAAGGATCACCACCGTGACCAGTCTCAGCGTCGAGATGTTGGCAGCGGACGCCGTCGAACCGATCACTTCGGCAGGCAACGCGCAGTTGGGTATCGCTGTCCTGGCGGGCATCGCCGTCATCGTTCTGCTCATCACCAAGTTCAAGATGCACGCGTTCCTCGCGCTGACCATCGGCTCGCTGGCGCTCGGCTCGTTCGCCGGCGCCGCTCCGGCCAAGACGATCGCCAGCTTCACCGCCGGCCTCGGCTCGACCGTCGCCGGTGTCGGTGTGCTCATCGCGCTCGGCGCGATCCTGGGCAAGCTGCTGGCCGACTCCGGCGGCGCGGACCAGATCGTCGACACCATCCTCGCAAAGGCGAGCAGGCGCTCCATGCCGTGGGCGATGGTCCTGATCGCCTCGATCATCGGTCTGCCGCTCTTCTTCGAGGTCGGCATCGTGCTGCTGATCCCGGTGGTGCTGCTCGTCGCCAAGCGCGGCAACTTCTCCCTGATGCGGATCGGTATCCCGGCGCTGGCCGGTCTCTCCGTGATGCACGGCCTGATCCCGCCGCACCCCGGCCCGCTGGTGGCGATCGACGCCCTCGGCGCCAACCTCGGTGTCACGCTGGCGCTGGGTGTGCTGGTCGCGATCCCGACCGTGATCATCGCCGGGCCGGTCTTCTCCCGCTACGCGGCCCGCTGGGTGGACATCCAGGCTCCGGAGAAGATGATTCCGCAGCGTCCCTCGGAGGAGCTCGACCGCCGTCCCAGCTTCGGCGCCACCCTGGCGACGATTCTGCTGCCGGTCGTGCTGATGCTGATCAAGGCCCTGGTCGACATAGTCGTGGACGACCCGGAGCAGAGCCTGCAGAAGGTCACCGATGTGATCGGCTCGCCGCTGATCGCGCTCCTCGCGGCCGTCATAGTCGGCATGTTCACGCTGGGCCGGGCGGCCGGTTTCTCCAAGGGCCGGCTCTCCACCACCGTCGAGAAGTCCCTCGCCCCGATCGCCGGTGTGCTGCTGATCGTGGGCGCGGGCGGCGGTTTCAAGCAGACCCTCATCGACGCCGGTGTGGGCCAGATGATCCTGGACTTCTCCAAGGACTGGTCGATCCCGGCACTGCTGCTGGGCTGGCTGATCGCCGTCGCGATCCGGCTCGCGACCGGTTCGGCGACCGTGGCCACCATCTCGGCGGCCGGTCTGGTCGCCCCGCTGGCCGCCGACATGTCGACGTCGCACGCCGCGCTGCTGGTCCTTGCCGTCGGCGCGGGCTCGCTCTTCTTCAGCCATGTCAATGACGCCGGGTTCTGGCTGGTGAAGGAGTACTTCGGCATGAACGTCGGCCAGACGGTGAAGACCTGGTCGGTGATGGAGACCATCATCTCCGTGGTCTCGCTGGCCTTCATCCTGCTGCTTTCGCTGGTCATCTAGGTGTAGTGCCCTGTCCGGCCCCGGTCCGCCGGACAGGCCCTGGCGCGCGGCCGCCCGCACGGTCCTCCCCCCACAGCGCATGCCGTGACCGTGCCCAATGGCGCTCGACCGACCCGGTGCGCATGCCACGGCGTGCCTCCGGGTCGGCGAGCGCCATTGCCATGTGCCCGGCCAGCACGATCCCGACGGCGAGCGCCAGCCAGTCGTGGACGAAGGTGGCACTCGTGCGCCACAGCAGCGGCGCGAGGCCGGTGAACCACATCAGCACCCCGGTGCCCGTCATCACCAGCGTCGCGCCCGCGATCCATGCCGCGTACAGCTTCTGCCCGGCGTTGAACTTCCCGGCCGGGCGGGCCCCCGGCCGGTGGTCGCGGCGGCGCACGGCCCGCAGCCACTGCCGGTCGTGCGGCCCGAAGCGGTTGAGCCGGGACAGGTCGGCCCGGAACGCCCGGGACAGCAGACCGGCCAGGAAGGGTACCGGGGTCAGCACCCCGGACCACTCGTGCACGGTGACCACGAGACGGCGGCGGCCGACGAGTTCGGCGAGCTGGGGTACGTACAGACAGGCCGCGGCCGCCACGCACACCAGCATCAGCGTCGCCGTGGTCCGGTGCACCCAGCGCTCCGCGCGGCTGAAACGCTGGACGCGCTCAGACGGTGGGGGCGTCGTCGCGGCCGTTGGACCGGCCGACCCAGGCATCGACGTCATAGCCGAGCTCCTCCCAGTAGCCGGGGCGCACGGAGTCGGTGACGGTGATCCCGGAGAGCCATTTCGCCGACTTGTAGAAGTACATCGGGGCCACGTAGAGCCGCACCGGTCCGCCGTGGGAGTGGGTCAGCGGACGGTCCCGCAGGCGCAGCGCGACCAGCACATCGGCACGGCGGGCCTGCGCGAGGGTGAGGCTCTCGCTGTAGGTGCCGTCGAAGCAGGTGAAGCGGACGGCCTTGGCCCCGGGCCGTACGCCCGCCGCGTCCAGCAGCGCGGAGAGCCGCACCCCTTCGAAGGGCGTCCCGGGCACCCGCCAGCCGGTGACGCACTGGACATCACGGACCATGCGGGTCTGCGGCAGGCCCTTCAGGTCGTCCAGGGTGTACGTGGCGGGATGCTCGACCAGACCGTCGACGGTCAGCCGGTAGTCGTCCGCGCTCTTCTTCGGTACGGAGGAGGCGACGGAGTAGTAGCGGAAGCCGCCGCCGTTGGGCAGCAGGCCGGTCAGGCCGGTGGGGTCCTTGCCGGCGACCGTGCCCAGGCCGGATTCCAGCGTGCGTTGCAGCACGGGCGCCGCGACGACTCCGGCGGCGCCCAGACCGAGCATGGCCAGGACGAGACGCCGGCCCACGGGGGTGCCTTCGGCGTCGGGAGGGCGACTGTTCATCCGGCCATTCGACCAGCTGCGGCCACCGGTCACCAGGGGCGGGGCGCCACCTGCCGGCACCCGCCCCCAACTCCGTCCACCCGGCTCACAGTTGACGGCCCGTGTCCGGCAACATGTCAGACTTGACACCATGTCGAACCGTGAACCCCTCAAGCCCTTCCTGCTCGCCTTCCCCGGACCGCTGCGCGACCGGCTGGTGGGGGCGGTGCTCGCCGGCACCAAGGTGTCGACGACCGGGCTGCTCGCGGAGTACGAGGCGGAGAAGGAGGAGCTGCCTCCGGTGGGTGAGCGCTCCGCGCTGATCGACTCGGACGGCCGGGAGATCGCGGTGCTGGAGGTGACCGAGGTACGGGTGCTCCGCCTCGGTGACGTCGACCTCCAGCACGCGATCGACGAGGGCGAGGGCGACACCTCGGTCGCCGAGTGGCGCGCGGGACACGAGAAGTTCTGGCACGGCGCGGAGATGCGGGAGGCGCTCGGCGACCCGGCGTTCACCGTGGACGACGACACCATGGTCGTCGCCGAACGGTTCCGGGTCGTCGAACTGCTGGACCCCGTCGTGGGGGCGCCTGATCCAAACGAGAGGCCCTAGCCGACCGCCCGTGCCGCCGCCCGGCCGGCCGCGCGGCCGGAGAAGATGCAGCCGCCGAGGAAGGTCCCTTCCAGCGAGCGGTAGCCGTGCACCCCGCCGCCGCCGAAACCGGCCGCCTCCCCCGCCGCGTACACACCGGCGAGGGGGGTGCCGTCCTCGGTCAGCACCCGGGAGGACAGGTCGGTCTCCAGTCCGCCGAGCGACTTGCGGGTCAGGATGTTCAGCCGTACGGCGATCAGCGGGCCGGCCTTGGGGTCGAGGATGCGGTGCGGCGCGGCCGTCCGGATCAGCTTGTCGCCGAGATAGGCGCGGGCCCCGTGGATCGCAGTGATCTGGAGGTCCTTGGTGAAGGGGTTGGCGATCTCGCGGTCGCGGGCGGTGATCTCGCGGCGCAGTTCGGCCTCGTCGATCAGCGGTTCCTCGGTGAGCGCGTTCATCCCCCGGACGAGCGCGGCGAGGTCCTTCTCGACGACGAAGTCCGCTCCGTTGTCCATGAACGCCTTCACCGGGGCCGGTACGTCGGCACGGGCCCGGCCGATCACGTCGCGGATCGACTTTCCGGTCAGATCCGGGTTCTGTTCGGAGCCGGAGAGCGCGAACTCCTTGCCGATGATCCTCTGGTCGAGGACGAACCAGGTGTGGTCGTGGCCGGACTTCATGATGTGTTCGAGGGTGCCGAGGGTGTCGAAGCCCGGGAAGAGCGGGACCGGCAGCCGCTTGCCTCGGGCGTCCAGCCAGAGCGAGGACGGTCCGGGCAGGATCCGGATGCCGTGCTTGGCCCAGATCGGGTTCCAGTTCTCGATGCCCTCGGTGTAGTGCCACATCCGGTCGCGGTTGATGTGGTGGGCGCCCGCTTCCTCGGCGATGCCGAGCATGAGCCCGTCGACATGGGCGGGGACGCCGGAGAGCATCTTCGCGGGCGGGGTGCCGAGCCGTGCGGGCCACTGCTCGCGCACCAGGTCGTGGTTGCCGCCGATGCCGCCGGAGGTGACGATCACCGCCTGGGCCCTCAGCTCGAACGTGCCGGTCGCCACCCGGCTGCTCGCGGTGCCCCGGGCCGCCGCGCTCGGCTCCAGCACCTCGCCGGTCACCGTGTCGACGGCGCCCGCGGTGCGGCCGAGGCCGGTGACCCGGTGGCGGAACCGGAACCGTACGAGCCCCTTGGCGACGCCCGCGCGGACCCGGCGCTCGAAGGGGGCGACGACGCCGGGGCCGGTGCCCCAGGTGATGTGGAAGCGGGGTACGGAGTTGCCGTGGCCGTTGGCGTCGTAGCCGCCGCGCTCGGCCCAGCCGACGACGGGGAAGATCCGCAGCCCCTGGGCGTGCAGCCAGGAGCGCTTCTCACCGGCCGCGAAGTCGACGTACGCCTCTGCCCACTTCCGCGGCCAGTGGTCCTCCTCGCGGTCGAAGCCCGCCGTGCCGAGCCAGTCCTGGAGGGCCAGCTCATGGCTGTCCTTGACCCGCATCCGGCGCTGCTCGGGCGAGTCGACGAGGAAGAGACCGCCGAAGGACCAGTGGGCCTGGCCGCCTATCGACTGCTCGGGCTCCTGGTCGAGCAGGATCACCGAGCGGCCCGCGTCGACCAGTTCGGCGGTGGCCACCAGACCGGCGAGCCCGGCCCCGATAACGATCACATCAGCGTCGTACGCCATGGGTTCCATCCTGTCGGGGTGATCCGGTCACGGCCACGGTCCGGCTCCGGCACCGTCCCGGCGCCGGAAGTTACTCGTGCGTCAGATCTTCTGCACCGGCCGCGGCGGCGTCAACCGCCCGGTCGGCGGCGCTCCGGCCGCAGCCCTGGTGCAGGGGCGCTATCGTCGATACGAATCACCCACTTCTGGCCTGACTTGAGGTAGAAGCGTGTCGGTGCTGGTTCTCGTGCTCGCCGTGAGTGCCGCCTGCTGTCTGGGATTCGGTTTCGTCCTCCAGCAGGCCGCCGCCTCGCACGCCCCGAGGAGCGACTACCTCTCCCCCCGGCTGTTCCTCGACCTGATGCGGGTGCCGAGCTGGCTGGCCGGGATCGGACTGATGGTCTGCGGCATGGTGCTGGGCGCCCTGGCCCTGGGCAAGGGCGAGGTCTCCGTCGTCGAACCCCTCCTCGCGACCAATCTGCTCTTCGCGATGGCCCTGTCGCGCCATCGCACCGGCCAGCGGCTCGGCCATCAGGGCTGGGCCGGTCTCTGGCTGCTGGCCGGCGGGGTCACCGCCTTTCTGCTGGCGGGCCGGCCACAGGGCGGCGAGGCGGTGACCAGCCCGTTGCGGCACTGGCTGGTGATCGGCGTGGTCGTGGGCACCGCACTGCTGCTCACCACCTTCGCCAAGCGCTACGAGTCCGGGGCCGCTCCCGCGCTGCTCGCGGTGGCGGCCGGGCTGCTGTACGGACTCCAGGACGCGCTCACCCGGGTAAGCGGCCAACGGCTGTCCGACGAGGGGTGGGCGGCGCTGGTGACGGGGTGGCAGCCGTATGCCGTGGTGCTGCTGGGGGTGACGGGGCTGCTGCTGGTGCAGAGCGCGTTCGAGACGGGCCCGCTCCGGGTCTCGCTGCCGCCGCTGACCGCCTCCCAGCCGCTGGCCGGGATCGCCTGCGGTGTCGGCTTCCTCGGCGACCAGCTGCGTACCGACACCGGCGCGCTGGCCTGGCAGGCGGTCGGCCTCACGGCGATCGTCGTCGGGATCGTGCTGCTCGGGCTGCATCCGGCGATGCCGGAGGGGCCGGTGGGCGGGCGCCGCGAGAAGAGCCTCCAGCCGAACTGAGCGGGGCCGCCGGGCCTCGGGAGGCGCCCGCACTGGTTTTTAATAATGGCCAGCATTAGAATGCCGCCATGGCGCGAACGTCCGGACAGGAAACCAGGGACAAGCTGATCCGCGCGGCCGAGGAGGTCTTCGCGGCGCAGGGCACGGACGGTGCCCAGCTGCGGGACATCGTCCGGCTGGCCGGTCAGAGCAACCCGTCCGCGGTCCAGTACCACTTCGGTTCCCGGGCCGGGCTGCTCGACGCGGTGATGGAGGGCCGCCAGGCCCGTACCGAACAGGTGCTGGCGCCCCTGCTCGACGGGCTGGGCGCGGACTGCGGCGTACGCGAACTGCTCACCGCACTGGTGACGGCCGAGGCGAGCCTGCTCGCCGACGACCGCGGTCGCCGCTGTCTGCGGATCTCGGCCCGGCTCAGCCATGAGTCCGGGCTGCGGACCGGCCGACTGCATCCCGCCCTGGACGGCACCTCCTACGGGCACCTGATCGGCCGCATCGGGGACTGCTTGGGCGGGCTGCCCCGTCCCGTGCGGCTGGAGCGCCTGGATCTGGCACTCACCCTGATCGGCGCGGCGCTGGCCGACCGCGCCCGCCAGCGTCTCGACGGCACCGAACCGCTGACCGGCGACGAGATCTTCCTCGCCGATCTCGTCGAGACCACCACCGCGTTCCTGCACGCACCCCTGCCGGGCCGCGCGTGACCACCCGCACCACATGCCACCTGCACCACATGAAGGAAGCGACATGACCGACAAGAGCAAGCTCAGCGACAAGACCGTCGTCATCACCGGCGGCGCCCGGGGCCTGGGCGCCGAGGCGGCCCGCCTCGCGGTGGCGGGCGGCGCCCATGTGGTGATCACCGATGTGCTCGACGAGGAAGGCGCCGCGACCGCCGCGGAGCTGGGGGCGAAGGCCCGCTTCATGCACCACGACGTGACCTCCGAGAAGGACTGGCAGAGCGTCGCGGAGTTCACCGTCGCCGAGTTCGGACGGATCGACGGGCTGGTCAACAACGCCGGAGTATCGACCGGCCAGCCGCTGGAGACCGAGACCGTCGAGCACTTCCGCAAGGTCATCGACATCAATCTGACGGCCGTCTTCATCGGCATGAAGACGGTGATCCCGGTGATGAAGGAGAACGGCGGCGGTTCGATCGTCAACATCTCCTCGGCCGCCGGTCTGATGGGTCTCGCCCTGACCTCCAGCTACGGCGCCTCGAAGTGGGGCGTGCGCGGTCTGACGAAGGTCGGCGCGGTGGAGCTGGGCACGGCGAGGATCCGGGTGAACTCCGTGCATCCCGGCATGGTCCACACCCCGATGACCGCGGCCGTCGGCATCCAGCAGGGCGAGGGCCACTACCCGAACACCCCGATGGGCCGGGTCGGTGAGGCCCCGGAGATCGCGGAGGCGGTCGCCTTCCTGCTCTCGGACGCCGCCTCGTACATCACCGGTGCCGAGCTCGCCGTGGACGGCGGCTGGACCACGGGCCCGACCGTCAAGTACGTCATGGGTCAGTGATCAGCCCCTGCGTCCCGGGTCAGTGATCGGCCCCCGTGTCATGGGGCGGTGATCATCCGCGGCGGGTCTGCTGTTGGATGAGGAGCATGACTCCTTCTGACGAGATCCTGGACATCGTCGACGAGAACGACGTGGTCGTGGGGCAGGCCCCGCGCGGTGAGGCGACCGCGCGGGGCCTTCGCCATCGCTGCGTCTTCATCGAGGCCCGGGACACGGAGGGGCGACTCTTCGTCCACCGCAGGACCCCGGGCAAGCTGGTCTTCCCGTCCCACTACGACATGTTCGTCGGCGGGCTGGTCGGCGCCGGTGAGTCGTACGACCAGGCGGCGCTGCGCGAGGCCGAGGAGGAGCTGGGGGTGTCCGGGCTCCCCCGGCCGCAACCGCTCTTCAAGTTCCTCTACGAGAGCGCCGGGCACTCCTGGTGGTCCTACGTCTACCAGGTGCGGTGCGAGCTGCCGGTGAACCCGCAGGTGGAGGAGGTCGCCTGGCACCGCTTCCTCACCGATGCCGAGCTGGCGCGGCAGATCGGCGACCGGGAGTGGGTGCCTGACGGCCTGGAGGCGTACCACCGGCTGCGGGCCTTCCGGGCGGGCGGGACGGCCTCCTGAGTCCGGCAGGCGGGCATCCGCAAAGCGGAAGATAAGGTTCACATGTGAACGAATTCGTACAGAGCCTGCGGCTGTGGTTCGCGCCGCAGCGCCTCCGCGAAGAGGGCGACACCCCCGATTACCGGTTCTCGCTCGCCAACGAGCGCACCTTCCTCGCCTGGATCCGGACGGCTCTGGCGCTGATCGGCGGCGGGTTCGCGGTCGACCAGTTCCTGCCCGAGCTGGCGTGGGGCGTCCGCGCCGGTCTGGCGCTCGCGCTGCTGGCGGCCGGGGTGCTGTGCGCGCTGCGGGCGGTCAACCACTGGGTGCGGTGCGAGCGGGCGATGCGGCGCGGGGAGGACCTGCCGGTCTCGCGGTTCCCGACGCTGCTCGGTCTGGCCGTCGGGGTCGTCGCCGTGGTGATGGTGGTGGTGGTCCTCTTCGACTGGGAGGGGCGGTGAGCACCACGGAGCGCGACCCCGGGCTCCAGCCCGAGCGGACCCGGCTGGCCTGGCGGCGTACGACGCTGTCGTGCACGGTGGTGGCGCTGCTGGCGGTCAAGCAGGCGCTGCACGGCGGGGCGGACCCGGCCGCGGTCGTGGCGGTGTCGCTGAGCGCGCTGGCCTGGCTTGGTTTCCTGCGGGTGGCGCATCTGCGGGTGCTCGGGATGGGGACCGCCCGGCCGCGCCCGCTGTCGGCACGCGGCGCGCTGACGGCGGCGGCGTGCACGATCGCGCTCGCGGTGTTCGCCGCGGCCATGGTGTTCTGAGCGCCGGGTACGGGGGCCGGCTGTTCTGAGCGCCGGGCACGAGGCTGTCAGGCGTCCGGCCCGATGTCCGGGACCTCCCAGGGGACGGTGACGACGATCTTTCCGCGGGTGCGCCCCTGCTCGTTCAGCCGGTAGGCGTCGGCCGCCTGTTCCAGCGGGAAGACCCGTTCCACGTGGACCGTGACGATGCCCTGCTCGGCCAGTTCGGCCAGATGGGTGAGGTCCTTCGCGTCCGGGCGTACGTAGGCGTAGCGGCCGCCGTACGCGAGGACCTCGCCGTCCACGATGGAGGCCAGGCGGCCCCCGGGCTTCAGTACTTCGGCGGAGACCCGGAGCGCCTCCCCGCCGACGGTGTCGAAGGCGGCGTCGATGCCGTCCGGGGCCAGGGCCCGCAGCCGGTCGGCGAGGCCGTCGCCGTAGGCCACCGGCTCCCCGCCGAGCTGCCGGACATACTCGTGGTTGCGCTCGCTCGCGGTACCGATGACGCGGGC